>NZ_AUPZ01000018.1 GCF_000445475.1 Sulfurimonas hongkongensis | reverse complement strand
TGGAGCTAAAAGTCCACCTTTACCTGTAAGTTTCTTTCCACTTCTAAATTCTTCTAAGATTTCATCAAAATCAAAATCTACTTCTTCATTCATTGTCAGTCCTTGATAGTATTTTATCAAACTGACACGAAATTTCTAACACTCCCGATTTTTCTTGATTATATTAAACGATTGTAATTACCTCTAACACACCTAACATAACACTTGCCAGCTCTAGTGTTATTGTAGGTTTTACCACTTTTAAAATCAATATTTAAAGCATTCATGATATCTGAAAGGTTTGGTGAGGATGACCAATAGTGATCGCTTACAACATTTTTAAAACCAACTCTTATAGCTGGATCAAATCTTCTTTCATCTACTATAGATTTTAGCTCTTTTATCCTTGGTAGGTACCAATCATCATATCCAGCAAAGACCAAGCTTCTACAATACTGCTTTGCATCTTTTCTGTTTTTTCTTATAGTTTTAGCATCAATATTATCTTGCCACATCAAGCCTCTACTCTTATCTATTACTAACTCTTTTGAATCATCTCTAATTAAGGGTATATCTACCTTAGGTTTTACCTCTTTTTTTTCAATACTTGGTGATTTACCTAACTCTATTTCATAAGAAAAGAGTGTAGTAGCTATTAATGTAATTTGTAACAATTTTTTTATCATTTTATAAGTCTTTCTCTATTTAAGCTATGCAAAGTTGAACTTTTGTATTATATCAAATAATATATACTTTATATATAGAGCAATACAAGGGTAAGACAGATGTTTGATGGACTTTATTTTCAATACCCAAGTTTAGCTTCTATTATTTTACTTTTTATCCTTTGTGCGGTTATTTGTAAGATGAAACTACCATCTTTATATTTTCCCCATATTGCACAGTTTATGAAAGTCTCAAGCGGTGCATCTTGGCTACTGCTATTTCTAAAATGGTTAAGTATCACAATGCTTATAGTGTCACTTATGTCTCCCGTAAAAGATAAGCCTTATGAGCTAGAGCCAAAAAAAGGTTATGAAATAGCTCTGATACTTGATGCCTCAGAGTCTATGAAAGCAAAAGGTTTTGATCAAAACAACAAAAATTTAACTCGTTTTGATGTTGTAAAAGAGATAGTATCTGACTTTATTATAAGCAGAAAAAATGATAATATGGGTGTTGTAGTTTTTGGAGCATACTCTTTTATTGCATCTCCACTGACCTATGACTCTAATATTTTAAAAGATATAGTATCAAATCTTTATATCGGAATGGCTGGAAAGTTTACTGCTCTTTTTGAATCACTTGCTCAAGGTGTTAACCTACTCAAATCATCCAAATCAACAACAAAAATTGCTATTTTACTCACTGATGGATACAACACTCCTGACAGTGAATTTCCTTTTGATACGGCTATTGATTTTGCTAAAAAACATAGTGTAAAGGTCTATCCTATAGGTATAGGGGAACCTAATGAATACAATAAAAAAATGCTAGATGAAATTGCAAAACAGACAGGTGGAGTGTCTTTTGGGGCAATAAATGCGAGTGAACTTAGTCTTGTATATGCAAAGATAAATGAGTTAGAAAAATCAGAAATAGAGAATGAAACCTTTAGTTATTTAAGATACTACTATATATTTGCACTCCTTATTTCATTTTTTTCTTTGCTTCTTTATATGTTTTTTAAAAATAAAAGAGGATATAACTAATGACTTTTTTGCATCCTGAATTTTTCTACTTTTTACTTCCTCCACTTATAATTGTTTACGCATATGTATTGATAAAAAAAGAGACGCATGAACACTACTTCTCAAAAGAGACAATGAAAAAGTTAAAAATCAATTCTAATTCACTCTCACTAAAGACAAGAAATAGCCTTTTATTCTTAGCAGGGTTACTAATAGTAATAGCATCAGCAGAACCAGTGCTTAAAGAGGGAACTGTGCGAGTTAAGGCAGTAGGTGGTGATATCTTAATAGCCTTAGACATTTCAGACTCTATGTTGTGCGAAGATGTATATCCAAATAGACTTGAGCTGGCTAAGAAAAAAGCTCTTGAATTAATAGATAAAACGACACAAGATAGAGTAGGAGTGATAGCTTTTGCAAAAAATAGTTACCTAGTTTCTCCAATTAGTTTTGATACAAAAACTATCTCTTTTTTACTCTCTAAACTCGATACTTCGAGCATTACTCAAAAAGGTACAGATATCCTCACAATGCTCACTACAGTAGCAGAAAGTAAAACTAGTACAGATAAAAAATATCTCTTAATTTTAAGTGATGGCGGAGATAGTAAAGACTTTTCGGCTGAAATAGATTTTGCAAAAGAAAAAGGCATCGTAGTTTTTGTTCTTGGGATGGGAACGAAGCTTGGTGCATCTATAAAAAAAGAAGATGGCTCACTTATAAAGTATAACAATAAGGTCATAATATCAACACTTAATGAGTCTATCTCTAAGCTTGCTACAGAGACTGGCGGTGTGTATATTCAAAATACAACATCTTCAAAAGACATTGATGCAATGTTTTATGAAATCATAAACAATACTGAACATAAAGAGCTTAAAAGTCAAGAGATACAGAGATATGAAGCTCTATTTTACTATCCAATAATTTTGGCGATACTCATTTTACTAATAGCCTTTAATTCTCTTAGCAGGGTACTTAAACATGATCTGTCAGCATATATATTTATACTCTTTACATTAACACTATCTAACTCTCCAGCTGTTGGAGATATGTTTGACTTTAAAAAATTGGCAGAGGCAAAAAAATTATATGAAGCAAAAGAGTACAACACCTCTGCAAAGATTTATGAAGAGTATGCAAAAAAAACTGATAACGGACAAGCTTATTATAATGCTGGCAATTCCTACTATAAACAAAAAGAGTATTTAAAAGCCCTAAGCGCTTACTCATTTGCAAGACTTAAAGATAAAGACTCAAGAGCTAAAAAGTTATCAAATATGGGGAATGCTCTTGTACGTTTAGGTACTATAAATACACTAGAGCGAGCAGTAAAACATTATGAAGCATCACTAAGACTCAAAGAAGATAAGCCCACAAGAGAAAACTTAGAAGCTGTCAAAAAGGCTTTAGAAAAAAACAAGGACAAAGAAGAAAAAGAGGATGAACAAGAAGAAGATAAAGAGTATTCAGAACAAAAAACTGATGAAAGTAGTGATGCCGATTCAGATGAAGCAAACGATAAAAACAATAAAAATAAAAATTCTAAAAATAATGATAACTCAAAAAGTAAAAAATCAGAGGATAAGTTAAACCCTGATCATAATAAAAAGAAAGATTCTGATGATGCTAAATCTGAAGAAAATGAAGATAATAATAGTGAAAGCTCAGAAAATAACAATAACAATCAAGATAGCCAAGGACAAACAAAAGAGATAAAAAATAAAGATAAAAAAGAAGTTAAAAATGAAAGTAATAGTGCAGAGTCTAGTTCCAAACCTCAGCAAATGAGTGACTTAGAAGAAAAAAAATGGGTTAAAAAGTTAAACTCTAATCAAAATACTTATCTTTATAGACTCAACAAAGAAACATTTGAAAACAAAGAAAAAAACGAAAAACCTTGGTAGTTTTAAGACAAAGAACAGTTATCTTTTTTAAGCTAACATAGTGACGTAAGTGCGTCACTATGTAGATTTTTAAGAGAAGTACTCACTCACGTCGAGCAAGCTGATACCCCCGGAGGTGTTGTTGGTTGTACTGACTCATTTGACGCACCACCTGCTGCATTTACAGCCTCGATAGTTGCCCAAATAGACTCAGCTGCCATTGCATATCTTTTTGCACTCTCAGAAGTTGGGTTTACAAAAGTAATAGGTTTACCCTCATCTCCACCAGTTCTAATACTTGATTCTATTGGAATTTCAGCAATTACTTTAGTATCAAACTCTTTTGCCATTGGTTCAGATGTACCTCTTCCAAAGATATCATACTCAACACCAGTATCTGGTGCTATGAATCCACTCATATTCTCAACTATTCCAGCTATTGGAATGTCTAATTTTTTAAACATATCTAGTGAACGGCGAGAGTCATCAATAGAGACTGCTTGCGGAGTAGTCACAACAAGACCTGCAGTCACTGGCACACTTTGAGCTAACGTAAGTTGTGCATCACCAGTTCCTGGAGGCATGTCTATAACTAAACAGTCTAGTTCTGACCAGAGTATATCCCTTAAAAACTGCTCAATTGCCTTCATAATCATGGCACCACGCCACATAAGAGATTGTCCCTCTTCCATAAGCGATCCCATAGACATAACTTCAAGACCATACGCTTTTATAGGAAGAACCTTGTTTCCATTAACTTCTGGTTTGATGTCTGATATGCCCAACATACGAGGAATGTTTGGACCATAGATATCTGCATCTAAGAGACCCACTTTTTTTCCTTGAGCTGCAAGTGCAATAGCAATATTTACAGACGTAGTTGACTTACCAACCCCACCTTTTCCAGAACTAATCATTAAAAAGTTCTTAACTTGTGGAGCTATATTTTTGCTCTTTGGCTTTGGAGCTTCAGGCATTTTTGGAGCTTTGATGTTACATGTAACATTTACAGCTCCCACAGCTTTTAGCTCTTTAGTTGCATCATCTCTGATTTGTTGTGCAACTTCAGGTGCACTTGATGTAATCTCTACATTAAAACTAACATCATTACCATTAATTTCTATGCTATTTACAAAACCAAAAGTTACGATATCCTTAGTAAAACCCGGATACATAACTTTTGAGAGTGCTGAATTTACTATTTCGTTAGTCATACATTTTCCTTTTTATTAATTTATCACGGTATCGGGAGTAATCCCGCTACCTACGCTAACGCTTGGTTTCCCTCGGCGGGAAGCCCTTGGCACTTGTGCCTCCTTGATTTATCACACCTTCTAAAAGAAAGTAAATAGCTCGGAAGTGGGACTTTTGGGAATGCTAACCAATGGCATTCTCCACTATGTGTCCCGCAAAAAGGGCGAGGCTAAAGCCTCACTTCCAGAAGCCATGACAAATTTTAAAGCCTCTCTTGCGCAAAACCTTTTGTTATTTTAAAACTTATTTCTTAACCATTAGCACTTAAAGCTAGAAAAAGAACTATAGCATATCTAAATAAGACAAGAATTGTCTTATATCAATAACTCTTTTTTTTAAGCTATTTCTATCATCACTCATTTTTTGTAATAAAGTTACAAAAAGTTCAAACATCGCGATGAGAGAAGCTTATGTAGCTTCGACTGCTTCTCTCTCTTTTTCTTCTCTTTGTTTATTTTCTCTTGAAATCTGCTCTATCGCTTCTGGATTGTCCATGATATTTTGAGTTATTTTGTAAGAGCAAAACTTCGGTCCGCACATCGAACAAAACTCTGCTTCTTTAAAAACATCTTGTGGAAGTGTTTCATCATGATACTCTCTTGCTCTCTCACTATCTAGTGCCAGCTCAAACTGTCTCTCCCAATCAAAAGCATATCTTGCATCACTCATCTCATCATCTACATCTCTAGCACCCTTGTGGCCTCTTGCGATGTCTGCGGCATGTGCTGCAATCTTGTAAGCTATGATACCCTCACGAACATCATCTGCATTTGGAAGTCCCAGATGCTCTTTTGGAGTTACATAACAAAGCATACTAGCACCGTGCCAGCCACCAACCGCAGCACCAATAGCCGAAGATATATGGTCATATCCAGCAGCTATGTCTGTAACTAGTGGTCCAAGGATATAAAAAGGAGCTTCATGACAAAGTTCACGTTGAAGCTTCATATTTCTCTCAATTTGATTTAGTGGGACATGCCCAGGTCCCTCTATCATTATCTGAACATTTTTCTCCCAAGCACGAAGTGTAAGCTCGCCTAAAACTTTCAACTCTCCTAGTTGCGCATCATCAGATGCGTCTGCTAAACAACCAGGACGAAGAGAATCTCCTAAGCTAAGTGCTACATCATACTTTGCACAGATATCTAAGATATCATCAAATGCTGTATAGAAAGGGTTTTCTCTATGATAGTGCATCATCCACGCAGCCATAAGTGAGCCACCACGGCTAACTATCCCCATCTTTCGCTTTGCAATTTTTGGCATAGTCTCTAACAAAAATCCAGCATGCACTGTAAAATAACTCACACCTTGTTTTGCTTGACGCTCTAAAACTTCAAGCATTACATCTATGCTTAAATCTTCTATCTTATTTCCAACATCATGAAGTATCTGATAGATAGGGACTGTACCTATTGGTATCTTTGAAGATTTGATAACTGCTCTTCTTATCTCATCTAAATCACCACCAGTTGATAAGTCCATAGCAGTATCAGCTTTATAGTGTTGTGAGACTTGCATCTTAAGAACTTCACCTTCAACATCTGATGCAATAGCAGATGAGCCGATGTTTGCGTTTATCTTACACTTTGTGGCTATTCCTATGGCCATAGGTTCAAGAGATGTATGGTTTACATTTGCAGGGATGATTAGTCTTCCTCTTGCTATCTCACTTCTTACTAGTTCAGGGGACAGGTCTTCTACTTTTGCAACATATTCCATCTCCTCAGTTATTATGCCTTGTTTTGCATAATACATCTGAGTTTTTACAGAATCATTTTGGCGATTTTTTACCCATGAAGTCCTCATATTTTCTCCTTAATTTTCATACAAATCCTTAAATCATAATTTTGGATTGTGTGTTTGCAACTTACCTAAAAGAATGTGCAAATATAATCAAATAAAGTTAAAGTAGCATTAATCTACTCAAGAAAAAAAATCTCAAAGTTACAATAGAAGTCTAGTTTAAAAAAAAAGAGAAAAAAAAGCTTTGTGTGTGTATAATTTCGTAACACTTTTAGACACGAGGAGTATATTTGGCTGATATTACACTTATCTTACTTGCCGCTGGGAGTTCTAACCGCTTTAACTCTGATGTTAAGAAGCAGTGGTTACGTATTGGACATGAGCCTTTATGGCAGTTTGTCGCTCGTAAGTGTGTAGAAACTAAACTTTTTAGTAAAATCATCATTACCTCTTCAAAAGATGATATTATTTTTATGAAGCTCTATGATTCTTTTACTTTTGTAGAAGGTTCTACCACTAGACAAAAATCTCTCAAAAATGCTTTGGATAAAGTAGAAAGCGACTATGTTCTCATTAGTGATATAGCAAGACCTTGCATAGATGAAGATTTTTTAAAATCAATCATTTCTAAAGCTAATGTTGCTGACTGTATTGTCCCATATCTTGGAGTGAGCGACACTATCGTTTACGGGGATAAAACCATTGATAGAGACAAGATAAAGAGAATCCAAACCCCTCAGCTTTCAAAAACCTCAACTCTGAAATCTGCACTAAACACACAAACACAATACACTGATGAGAGCAGTGCAATAGTTGCTTATGGAGGCTCAAGAGAGTTTATCTTAGGCAAGAGTGATGCAAACAAAATCACATACACAAAAGACTTAAAAGAGCTTCCATGCCTAAGAGCTCCATCAGAGGATATACTAAGCGGTACTGGCTTTGATGTTCATGCATTTGAAGATAAAAAAGAGATGTATCTTTGTGGGGTAAAGATTGACTCTGATTTTGGTTTTAAAGCTCATAGTGATGGTGATGTAGCCATTCACGCTCTTATAGATGCACTTCTTGGTGCTAGTGGCATGGGAGATATTGGCGATAGTTTTCCAGATAGTAGCGATGAGTATAAAAACATAGACTCTAAAGTGCTTTTAAATAGAGTATGCACAAAGATTAGAGAGTTTGGTTTTGTTATAATAAATGTAGATATTTCTATAGCAGCACAAACGCCACGCATAGGTAGTTACAAACTAGCTATGAGAGAAACAATAGCTAAAATTTTGGGGTGTGAAACCTCAAGAGTGAACATAAAAGCTACAACAACCGAAAAACTAGGCTTTATAGGCCGCAAAGAGGGTGTTGGAGTTATTGCAAATGCAAATTTAAAATATTTTGATTGGATGAAAATTTGAAGATACTAATTATAGAAAATGAAGTTTATTTAGCACAAAGTATTGCTACAAAGCTAGGCGACTTAGGTCATACATGTGAGATGTGTACATCTACAAAAGATGCTATAAAAAGTAATAGCTACGATGTTATTCTTCTCTCAACTAACATAAACGGACAAGATTTTAACCCAATTATAGAGACTTTTAGGAGTGCTATCATTATCCTTATGGTCTCTTATATATCAAACGATACTGTCTCAAAACCACTTAGTGCTGGAGCAAAAGACTATATACTAAAGCCTTTTATGATAGAGGAGCTAGTTAGAAAAATAAACCACTATCAAGATTATGAAAAACTAAAAAAGAGAGATATTGCATATAAAAAATACTTAACTCACTCTTTTTCTACCTTAACTCACGAATATGATCATGACTCTATAGAGCTACCTATTTTTATCTCTTCTTCATTTCAAAAACACTCTGATGCTTTTGCTTTTGAGCACGCTTATGAAAAAGACTTGCCTATTTACTTTATAACACTAAGTGATCCAAAAGCAATGAGTGAGATAGAATCACTAAATCAAGATGCGATTCTCTACATTATAGACTATCAAACACTAAAAAAGAGTGATAAGAAGATTTTTTGTTCACTTATTGCCAATAAAAAAGCTATAGTATCTAGTACAGATAAGATAGAAAATGTAGAGCATAAAGTACTAGAGATAAAGAGTGAAAACAATATTTTTGATCAAGGTGATATTTTGCCGATAGAGGACTATGTAAAGTACATTGTGCTTAATTATCAATACAAGTTTCCTGATATTGAACTATCTAAGAAACTAGGCATTAGCCGCAAAAGTTTATGGGAAAAACGAAAGAAATATGACATCATCAAGAAAAAATAAAACACTTCTAATAGATGAAGAAGCGGCATCTGCTTTAGAGTTACTCAAAGATGGGCTCTTATTGCCAGCCACCTCTTTGATGGGGCTAAAAGAGAGTCAAAGTGTATTAAAGAGTGGACTAATTAATGGAAAAACATTCCCTTTTCCTTTTATCTTAGCACCCTCAGGGAAAAGAAATTTAGAGGTTTTAAAAAGCCTTGAGGTTGGTGAAGAGTTATCTATCATCTTTAATGACAAACCTTTTGCCACTCTTATAGTAGATGAAGTTTTCCCTGTAGATCCAAGTGAAAGAATCAAACATATCTATGGAACCGATGACATTAGCCATCCTGGTGTCGCCGCTACCATAAATAGACTTGGAACACTTGGAGTTTGTGGAGAGTACACCCTTTGTAATGAGTCTTCAAACAAGATTAAAGAGAGTATAAAAAACGCTCAACAAGCCATCGGAGCAAAACACACTACTTCGCTTGTAATGGCAGCAAATCCCCTGCATCGTGCTCATGAAAGACTCATTCGCCATAGCCTTGAAGATACAGACCTATTAGTTATATTTTTACTAAAATCATATACTGAGTCAAACTTAGACTATGAGACAAGAAAAGAGACACTTGACTTTTTCATAAATAATTTTCTTACAAAAAATCATGTTTTAGTTGTACCATTAGACAATAGTTATATATTTGGCGGATACAATGAGATTATTATAGATGCAATAGTTGCTAAAAACTACGCAACTAACAGACTGGTCATAGGTCGAAATCATGCTGGACTTGGTATGTTTTATGATTGTAACTCAGACAAATCCATCATAGATAAAGTGGTTGGTATAGACATAGAGATAAGCATAGCAAGTGAGTATGTTTACTGTGATAAGTGTACTACACTAGTTAGTAAAAATACCTGCCCACATGGACAACATCATCAAATCTCATACAATTCAAACTCCATACTAGAACTTTTAGAGTTAGGACTTTTACCTCCAACAATTTTAGTACGAAAAGAGATATCAGCTCACATCCTCTCAAAACTTTTTCCAAAAAGATTTAAAAATCTAGAAAAACTCTACTATGATATTTTGCCAATAGAGGGACTCTTAGAAGAGAGAACTGAGAAAGATTTTTATCTAGAGCTTATGAAACTCTATCAAACAACATCACTTACTTAGGATTTTTATTTTGAATTGGTTTTTTTTAACATTGGGATATAGTGGTTTAGTACCTAAGGCACCTGGGACTATGGGAAGTTTTGTAGCTCTGATTTTAGGCATCTTAGTACTTATGTTTTTTGAAGTAGAGACTCTTTTTTTAGCAACCGTTCTTATTAGCATCATAGCAGTTCGCGAGATTAACAAGTATGAAGAGAAAACTAAGATACATGATGATACACGCATAGTTATTGATGAGTTAGCGGGAATGTGGTTTGCACTAAGTGTGGCTCCTGCTATGAGCATCTCAATGGGCGAAACAACAAACTTACAAAACGGTTTTTTAATCCAAGTTCTACTCTCATTTGCTCTTTTTAGATACTTTGACATTAAAAAACCATCTATCATAGGTCGCATAGATAGAGAAGTAAAAGGTGGCATAGGAGTTATGGGTGACGATATCATTGCAGGTTTTGCAGCTGGGATATCAAGCTCACTTATCTGGCAAGGTTGGTTACAACTCCAAAGCATACTTTAACAGATATAAACCTCTTTATGAACACTCAAATGAATTAAAGCAGATAAAAACTAAATTGCCATTGGATCACTTGATGGCTCTATCTCTTGGAAATCTTCTATAATCGTTTGAAACATCTTTTTAGTATTATTAGCTTTTTTAATATACTCGTCAAAAACATCTTTAGATGCAGTGAAAGTTTCACCTAGTTCTTGGTATATCATGATACGACCATTTATATGTTTGTCTATCTCATTAAAGGCATCTTGAAGATACTCTTTTTTTGTTGTATGTCTAAATAGGGCTCTAACCATCTTGGTACGCTCTTTTATAGGTATGGACTCATCTATAGCCTCTGCTACTCTTTTAATATCTAATCTTGAGAGATAAACTCCGCTGATGGCTGGTGATAAAAGTTTTGAAGTTAGTGCATCTACAAACTGAGGGACTGGCTCCTCATCTTCTTTATCACCTACATCTTGGTCGTTCAACTTTTCATCATCTAACGAGCAGTTATCACTTACAAACTTATCAAACTCTGCTCTTAGGTCGCTAAAATCATCTTTTTTCATTTAATATTATCCTTATTTTATAGTTCTATATACTTGAGATGCTAGTTTTTCTACCAGATCATCATAGCTAGTGTAGCTTGCATCTAACTCATCTGCTCTTTTTTTAAGAGCTGAGAACTCTTTTGTATTTTTCATATCAAATGAGTCCTTTGCGAGACTCTCTATCATACCTAAAGAGTCAAATGTTGAGAAATCAAGCACAGCGTCATAAGAAGAGAGATCAAGACTCATCCCACTAGCTATGCGGTTTATATCTGCATCTTTTATCTCTAGCTCTTTTGTAAACTCCATCAACCCTTCAAGATTTTCATCAAAGTAACTCATATCAAAACCACAAGAGAGATATGAAAAGGCCTTAGCATGTGGAGATATTCCTATCATTGCAATTTTAGAGACTCTTAAATCTTTTAGATGCTCTACTAAAACTCTGATACTAAAGATATCTCCTCTTAGACGCTCACCCTCTCTAAAAACTATATCACACATACCCGTCTTTTTAACTAGCGACGAGGCATCTTCAAGCAGTTCTACCATCTCTTGCACATATTCGTTTGATATTACAGCACCGTTTACTTCTGACTTTTTCATATTTGAGAGAGTAAAGTACAAATCATCCTCCCTTATATTCATAGGTATCATCATCGCATCATCACTATTTGCTTTAAATATTTTGTTAATAACTGCGCTAAATCTACTAACTCCAGCATTTTCACCAACAAAACCAAATAGTTTAGTCTGCTTGCTTATTGTATTTGCATTGTTCATCATAACTACATATCCTCACTTATACCCCAAAGCTCACGAGCTTCTTCATCTTCTGCTTTACATCTATAACACATCTTATCATCTGTGTTTGAGCTAAAGATAATGTTGCACTCATCACACCTTCTTACTTTAAATGCTATAAGATTTTGCACAGCCGGTTCAAAAAACTCTTTTACTTTGTATGTGCCACTAAGCGTGATGGAGTTAGGTTCACAAACATCATGACAGATGCCGCACCTGATGCAAAGAAGTGGGTCAAAGTCTATCTTAGAGTTTTTTATATCTGAGCTAAGAGCCCCTGTTGGACAGACTCTATAGCACATTTGACAAGCGGTACAACTATCCTCATCAAGAAGCTTAGCAGATGTAAAACTCAGCTCATTTGCATCTATGATGTGATAGATAGATGGTTTTTGCACTCTTTTAATTGAACTATAGAGCAGTTTTCTTCTATGTGTGATTCTCTTTTTCCTAAGAAGTGCGATATCCTCTTTTTGCAGGGTATGCTCAACTAACTCATCCGTAGCCTTTTTAACCTCATCTTCAAATGAGTGCTTTGCTTTTGCAACATTTCCAAGCGTAATTGAGCTAAAAAACTCTCTTCTGTTACTTAGTTTCTCTGGCTCTTTTGCCTCATAACAAACATCTTTGAGTATGACTTTGGTCTCACTCTCCATAGCCTCTAAAACATAGCTTGCTTCTTCATAGTTTTTAATTATCTGAGGCTTACATTTGTGAGCAATTGCGCAATTATTACAATGCCCCATATCAAGCACTATCTCTTTTTTTAAAACGGTTAGTGAGATAATATACTCAACACTAAGAGCTGAGATGCAAGGAACATTTTTAGCACAAGAGATAATATTGTCCTCGCCATCTATAAACTCAAAGAAAAACTCACTTGCACTAAAGTTATCTAAAGATAGTGCTTCACTTGGACAGATGGCATCACAAGCGCCACAACCAACACAAGCTGAAAAGTTTATGGATGGAAGTGGGTTGTTTGCTACTACAATAGCCTCAGTTGGGCAGATAAGTTCGCACTTGTTGCACTGACTCTCTCTTGCAAGAGAGCGGACACACTTGCTAGCACTAAGAGAGATTAATGACATTTGTTTATATCATCTCTCTTTGTTTTATCTCATCTACTAAGTACTCATGGTCACTTAGCAAAAACTCTAATGCCATCTCTGCCGCATCATAATAAAGCGGTGTTCTAGCTTCATATTTCATATTTATAAGATAGAGCGGTGCCCATTTGACTAAGTGCTTTTGTAAAAACTCCAACTGCACCGCTCTAATCTGGGCCACTGATATCATCTCACCCTCTTCTAGTGCCTTTGACTCAGCAAGGCAGAGGTGATGCATAAACTCAAACTCAATTCCGATATGGTCAGATGAGACAGTCCTAGATGCTTCATAATCCACCATAAAGTTGTAAGCACTATACATATCAGTCACAGGATTAGCCCCTCCTGTTTCTATCATCTGGTCATCTCTTACATAAAAAGATTCATAAGGTATGAGATGCAATATTGTGAGGTTTACAAAATCAGGATTTATATACTCCGCTAAGAGCTTATCCTCTTGCATCTCATTTAGTGGCTCCCACCCTTTTAAAGTTGGAAAAAAGTCCAAAATATTTTTATCTTCTTTTATCATTTTGAGCATCTCTACATCTAATTCCTGCATTAGGATGCGAGATAGAAGTGCATAGATATTTACTCTAGCTTGTGTTTGTTGCATATTTTATAACCTTATATTATTTTATACACTAAAACGAACTTGTCCGTTTCAGTGGCAGGGACAAAACAAGAGAATCGCTTTTTGTAAAGCAAAATGTTTCCTGAAATGTCCCTTGCAATTCCCTTATAATGGAGTATGCCATTGGTTAGCATACCTAAAAGCTACGAAAAACTCGTTTTTCGAGATTTATAAGGTTTTTAAAAGTGATGATTTTATCACATAAGACTGAAACTAGCATTAGCTAGGCTGATTTGTCTCTTGATAAAGACTCATAGATGGAAATGCAAACTCTAGTGAGTTTTGTTCTAAAATTTCCATTATTTTAAACAAAACATCTTCTTTTACTTCAAGCCATTCACTCCAAACTACACTCTTTGAAAAACAGTAGATAAGTATATTGATGCTCGAAGGTGCAAACTCATCAAGATAAACAAGTAGTGTCTTTTTTATACCTATCTCATCTTCTCTTGAGACAAGTTTTGAGCTTCTAGTTGATTCATAGTTAAACTCTGTATCCTCAGTAGCTATCTCTGGATGGTCTTCTAGCATTTGACGAATCTGGGCTACTGCATTTCGTAAATCTTCACTTTTTGAGTCATACTTAACGCCAACGCTCATCTTTATCCTACGACCGAGTGAACGCTTGTTCCAGTTTTTTACCTCTTTGTTTGTAAGAATAGAGTTTGGGATGGCTATGATGGCGTTATCAAATGTTCTAAGAGTAGTAACTCTCAAACCAATCTCAACCACAGTTCCCTCTAAGTCATTTACAACTATCCAATCCCCTTGAGAAAAAACATCACTAAAGAGGATGGAGAGAGTTCCAAAAAAGTTTGCTAAAGAGTCCTTAGATGCAAGAGCCACAGCTAAACCACCGATACCAAGACCTGATAAAATCGCAGTCAAATCAGCACCGGCGAGATATAGAACTATAAGCAAACCAATAATCATAATAATAAAGTTGATTATCTTAATACCAACATTTATAACTTCTCTTTTGATTTTTCTATCTACTGTTTGAATCTCGTGAATCTTTATAGATGCTATGATATTTACTACTCTATAGACTATATAAGTTAGTAAAATTGCATAAAAGATTTTAAAGAATTCGTTTAGAGTACCCACACCTGAGAAGTCATAATAGATAAAGATTAAAATCTCTATACCTATAAATATCATCACAATTTCCATAGGTTTTCTGATACTTCTTAAAATATCTTTGGAATATTTTTTCAAAGAGTTTATCTCAACTATAAAAGATTCTATCTTGATGTAAATATATGTGCGAAGAATATATATCAAAATTGAGACAATTATCATAAGCAAAATCTTTACAACACTAAAACCATAAGACTCTATAACAGAGTTTATTTTTTGTGCTATTGGTGTGTTATTTATAGATAGAACTGGATTTATAAGGTTAAACTTTGAGTATTTGTTTAGTCTATACATTTTTGTTTCAAACATAGATAAGTACTTTAAAACATCAGCATTTATCTCTATGAGTGCATAGTAGTCTTTGATGTTTTGTTGAGCCTGTTTTAAGATAGTCGAATCTTGGTTTAAAGCCAAAATATCAGAATAGTCAACATTGTTAAGCTCTGCATTGTACTCTTGATTTTTTGCAAACATCTCACTCATATAAGTTTGATACTCAACAAAATTCATCTTATCTAGTGCTCTTAGGATACTTTTTATCATATCATTTTGAGCATTTAGCAGTTTGTAGGATTTTACTAAAACTTTATCTCTTATAACAGCATAGTTATTTCCTAGACGCTTATTTAGCTTAATAATTTTCTCTAGTGCAAAAATTTCAGCATCAAAATTTTTATAGTTATTTATAAACTCTTCTTTATCTTTTAAAAATTCATCTAGCTTTTGAGAATATAAACTCTTTTGCTCCTCTGCTATGAGCATAATCTGCTCTTGAGTAGTATTGCTCTCATTCATCTGATGTATCAAATCAAGTTGTTTAGAGAGAAAAGGCATCTCTGCAAACTTTGACTCTACAGCCAAAAGTGGTACTATTAAGATTAAGAGTATGATTAGTTTTTTGATAATTTGATCCTTAATTTTTCATAAAATATTTTTACTTTTAAGTAGTAAATCTTTGAGATAAACATCTTACATGTACCAAAAATATATTTAATATATTTTTGGTATTTTACTATAATTATCTTTTTAAAAAAAGTTATTGACTTGAAGCAATCACTTTTATTTGATAATTATGTTAAAATGATTTTATTTAAAGGAGATATCATCACTTACACTATCGTTCATACCATACATATATTTTCGGTTTTTATCTATGGAGGTTTTTTGTTTGTAGATATCCTTTTTTTATCTAAGATGCCTCAAACACTGAGCTCAGATGAGCACACAAAAGCTAGAGAAGCCATTATGATACATGTAAGAAAAGTTGTTCCAAAAGCTCTTATTGTTGCCGTTATAACTGGATTATATATGTTTTTTCAAGTCTTTGGAGAGATACAAGACACAGGACCAACGCTATTTCAGATTCTTCTTGGTATAAAAGCGACTTTAGGACTTTGGCTAGGTCTAAGAGGTGTAAATCAAGTCTTTTTTGGCATCCAGCCTTGGGTGTTTACAAGTCATCTTTTTCCTTTTACTCTAGTGGTAATTATTATACTATTATCTCAATTTATGTATCTCTAAACTACTCACTTAGTCACAATTTTATGATAAGTTTTGCATTTTAACTACTCTTTTATAAAATTTTCTTATTTTTTAGTTAAAATGTAGAACTAAATAAAACATAAGGTCTGCACATGTTTTCAAATACAAGTATCCAGAAAAAGATGAATTTTTTTGTGTTATTGGTTAGTATGTCTGTTTTATCAGCTACTATCTTTATCTTTTGGGCTATGAGTCATATTGAGTCAAACTATGAACATCTTCATAAAAACTCGATGCTTGGAGCTCTACACACTCTTGAGATAGAAAAAAACTTAAACTATGTAAGTAGAACTACAAGAGACATCATGCTCGGTGGTGATTATAAGCATGATATGACAAAGCTCACAGAGACCATCAACAATATAGAAAAAGATTTTTTATCCCTAGAGTCTATGATGAAAGATGATGAATCTTTAGCGATGGTCAAAGATGCAAAAGCTTCTACAATGCTCTTTTTAAACAACTCATATAAGATGATGGAGTCACTAAGTACTGATGATATAAACAATAATAAAGTCAGTATATATGCAAAATATAAAAAAGACTTAACACCATTTGCAAATGCTTCAAGGGAGTCGTTTAAAAAGCTTGTAAAACATAAAAAACAAGAACTTACAAAAGATTCTACTTCTCTTGAAGAAGAGTTAAACTTTTATAAGTTTTTCTCACTAGCTGGTGGTTTGCTCTTAGCTTTTGTAGTTTTTATCTTAGCAAACAGTATTAGAAGATCTATTACAAGCGGCATTACGGACTTTATCACTCTTATCACTCATGCTGCAAAAGGTGACTTCTCACATAAAGATAACATCAAGTACAACAAAGAGACAGAGCTTGGTATTTTAGGTGCAGAACTCTCAACTCTTATCGGTCACATTAAAAACCTCATAAGAGAGATAAACACAACCATCACGGATGCTTCCAAAGGAGTCTTTACCCATAAAATATCCTCAGCTGGTATGGATGGAGAGTTTGTTGAAGCTATAAAAAGCGTTGAGACAAGTATAGAGTTTATGAAAGAACAGAGCCAAAAGGCAGCAAGAGATACTTTCAACTCAAAACTAAGTGCAAAAAGCATAAATGTCTCAGAGTCTCTCTCACTAATCATCAACAACCTAAGAGAAAACATAGGAAATCTAAAAGAGGTCACAAAAGCTACAAAATCAGCTTCAAGCCTAGCTATAAACTCTAGAGAAAACATCAATGAAATTGTAAATGAACTAGGAGATTTAAGTGAGCAGGTAAGTACCTCGAACAATAGTATCAGTGATCTTGCAAGTCAGACAAATGATATCACATCTGTAATAGAACTTATAACAGATATAGCAGATCAAACGAACTTACTAGCGCTAAATGCTGCCATTGAAGCAGCAAGAGCTGGCGAACATGGGCGAGGTTTTGCAGTGGTTGCAGATGAAGTTAGACAGTTAGCTGAGAGAACTCACAAAGCAACGGGAGAGATATCAGTATCCATCAAGTCCTTGCAACAGGAGATGAATGAAATACAAGAGAGTTCAACAAAGATGAAAAACACTGTAGAGTTCTCAGCATCAAAGATAAATGAATTTGAGGGAACCCTAGTCGAACTTAGTGATACTTCAAGCGAGATTGTTGATTACTCTTATGGGATGGAAAACTCCATCTTTGTAGTTCTCGCAAAACTGGATCACATACTCTATAAGTCTCGTGCATATAACTCTATCATGTCGTTAGATAGGCTACTAGAGAACCAAACACCGCATGAGTGCAGTCTTGGACTGTGGTATGACAATGAGGGCAAAAATAGATTTGCATCTACTTCAACATTTGCAAAGATTACAAATCCTCACACTACAGTTCACAACAGTGCAAACACAAACTTAGATTTTATAGACGAAGATGCCAAAATCACAACTCTAAAAAATGCAGATGAGATCATAAAAAATTTCGACAACATGGAAGATGCATCAAACAAACTATTTGAGCTTCTAGATGCAATGCTTGTGGAGTCCAAGGAGACTAAGATTAAAGAGGGGAGTGTTAGAAATTTCGTGTCAGTTTGATAAAATAC
>NZ_AUPZ01000017.1 GCF_000445475.1 Sulfurimonas hongkongensis | reverse complement strand
AATCTAGTTTATAAATTAATCAGAGGGTTCAATTTATTTATACGCTACTTTTGCATATAAACGCCCCAATTATTATGATTTTATTATTTAAAATAATCTAATTTATGCTTATTTTAAAAAATATTGCTAGTGCAACACCAATTAGAACAAACCCAATTATACCTATTATCATGGATTTTATAACTTTTTTGACCCACTTTGAGTCTGCAACTTCATCAAGCTTAGCATCTCTTTTGTTTTGCATATAATATGCCTCCGCAACTTTATAAAATAGTAGTATATCAAAATTAAATAGGGCTATGCAAAAATAAATATTTTTATTTCCTCTCCCTTGTAGTCTTATAGATAAAACTAAAAACCTCTGCAACTGCTTTGTATAGTGCTTCTGGTACTTCTTTATCTAGTTCTACTTTAGAGAGTAGTTCTATGAGGTCTTCATCTTTTTGTATGGGGAGATTGTGAAGCTGGGCTATTTTTATGATGTTGTTTGCAACCTCTCCTTGGCCTTTAGCTGTAACTCTAGGAGCTGACTCTTTGTTCTTGTCATATCTAAGTGCGGCTGCTTTTTTACGACCGGGCATTTAGTGCCTCCCTGCAGACGAGCTTAACTCTTCTCATGCTTTTATCTCAAATCCAATATTTATACTTTGTGTAGTTGCCTCATAAACACTCGTAGGTGTTTTTTTTGTAGCATCTTGTATGCGAATTTCTCGTGGCGTGATGTTTGAGCTGATAAGAGCAGAGCGAAGTGATGGGATATTTTCTTTTATGAGTTCTTTTAGCTTCGCGTTATCTGAGAGAATTTTTATATTTAGTTGATTTTCATCATATAAGACGAGTTTTAAGTTTAGCTCCCCATAGTTTATAAGGTTTAGTGAGATATCACAGTAAAACTTATCATCTATATCTTTTTTTAGCTCGATTTGCCCATCTTTTAACTCTTGCCATGAAAAAGGAAGATAGAGAGATGAGGAGTTTGATAGATGAGAGACGAGCTGATAGTAGTCTATTTGAAGTGCGAGTTTATCGATGTTTTTTAGTATTTCTGTTTGATTTGGGCTGTTTGATTTTACTACTTCTTCTCTAGTTTGAAGCAGAAGTGACTTTAAATCATTTGCAATAATCTCTTTTACATTTTGCTGGGTTTGTAATTTTAGCGGAGCATCTAGTGAGTTGAGTTTGGTTATCTCGCTACTTATCTCTTTAGAAAAAAGTATATCTGTCTTCTTTGCACCTGCAAGCTTTGGATCAACTAGCTTAGCATCTGCTTCTTTTATGTTACTCTCTAGAGTTTGTAAAATCTTAAGAACCCCACGTGATAAAAAAGCAAGTAGCTGTTTGTTATCAGTTTGAGGCTGGAGTAGGGCTTGATTTGTGGCATTTTTGAGTATAGGCGTATCAAGAAGAGTCTGTATATGTTTTGTTAGTGACTTAACTTCATAGACTGAACTTTTATCTACTAAAGCTTGTAGTTTTATAAGTGTGTTTTTGAGTTCTAACTGTGGGTTTTGAGCATTTTTTAGACGTGACTCTAAAAAGACTCCCGAGTTTGCTAGTTTTGCTTTTACATCTTTTTCATTTAGGTTTTTTATATCTACTAAAAAACCTTTTAATACTTTTTGGATGGGAAGCGGTTTTTTATCTGACTTTATAGATGTGAGTAAATCTTTGATGGTTGATGAGACATTACCTAGATTTTTTAGAGTTGGGTTTTGTTTTAGTAGTTGAAGTAGAGTTTTATCACTTGCACTGCTTTGCGCGCTTTGTTTTAGAAGTGAGTTTAAAACTGACTTTAAATCTTTAGCACTACTTAGTGCTTCAAGTTCTTTTGGAGTGGCATTTTTTATCACTTCTTTTAGGGCTTTGTTGGTGTCTGGCAGGATTATGTCTAGTTTTGTATTTGTAGTGATACTCAGCATAGATTAGTATAGCAAATAAATACGTAAAATATCAATGCTCAAATAATTTTGCTGTGATATAATTGCATTATTATGCTTCAACAATACAAAAATGCTATAGAAAAAAGCAATATTATCTCAAAAACCAATATAGAGGGCATCATAACTTTCGTAAATGATGAGTTTTGTAAAATCTCAGGATATACAAAAGAAGAACTTATAGGAAAAAGTCACAACATCGTAAGACATCCAGAAGTTGAATCCCAAAAGTTTAAAACTCTTTGGGATACTATAAAGTCAAAAAAGGTTTATAAAGGTACAGTAAAAAATCGTGCAAAAGATGGCTCTTGCTTTTATGTAAATACAACAGTCATCCCTATTTTGGGTGTTGATGATGAGATAGTAGAGTTCATAGCTATCCGCTATGATGTCACAAAAGAGGTTTTTTATAAAAAAGAACTCCTAAAAAAAGAGAAACAACTCCAAGAACTAAACGAAACACTAGAACTTCGAGTTGAGAGAAAAACTAAAGAGCTTGAAGAGTTAAATCATACCCTTGAAGAGCGTATAAAAGAGGAAGTATCTAACAATGAACAGAAGCAAAAGGTAATGTTTTTGCAATCTCGTCAAGCCTCTCTTGGTCAGATGCTAGCTAATATCGCCCATCAGTGGAGACAACCACTTACAGAGCTAAACCTAACTCTCTTTAGTATGAAAAAAGCGGCTCAAAATGGCGATGAAGGAAAGCTTATATCCTTTTATGATGAGAGTAAAAGTATATTAAAAAATATGTCTGAGACTATAGATGACTTTACAAATTTTTTTAACCCACAAAAGGAAAAACATCTTTTTTTTGTAAATGAAAGTATAGAGGAGGCTCTTAATCTATTAGATAAGATGATAGTAGAAAATATGATAAGCGTTAAAGTAAAACTACAAGAGTTAGAAGTTCTTGGCATCCAAAATGAACTAACGCAAGTCATCATCAACCTTATAAAAAATGCTAAAGATGCTTTTATATCTAAGGCGATTCTCATACGAGAGATAAGTATAACACTAAAGGCAGAAGATGGCTTTGCACACATCGAGATTCAAGACAATGCGGGTGGCATCGCAAAAGAAAATATTGAAAATATATTTGAGCCATACTTTACAACTAAACATCAAAGTAGCGGAACGGGCTTAGGTCTTTTTATGTCAAAGATGATTTGCCAAAAAGGTCTTGAGGGAGATCTTGATGTAAGTAGTAAAAAAGGTATGACAAGTTTTAATATAAAAATCCCAATTGCAAAGAAAAAGAGATGAAAAAGAAGTCACTAAAGAGCTTAAGAGTTCTTTTTGTAGAAGATGAGGAGAACATTGCAAGACTTTTAAAAGAAGCCATAGGCGATAGTTTTTACAGTTTTAATATAGCAAAAGATGGCAGAGATGGTTTAGAGATGTTTGAGAAGATCTCACCAGATATAGTCATCACAGATATAAATATGCCAAACATGAGTGGTTTGGAGATGGCAAATGAACTAAAAAAGATTAACCCAAATATCCCCATCATAATACTCAGTGCATTTAGTGAGAGAGAGAAACTCTTTGGTGCTATAGATGCAGGCGTAGCAAAGTACTTTTTAAAGCCTTATGAGCCAGATGAGATATTAGAGTATATAAGCTCAATAGCTAATGAGTTAGGAAGCAAAACAGTAGAGCTTTGTGATGGTTTTAGCTACAACAAAACCACTCACGCACTCTACAAAGATTCAAGATATGTCTCGCTATCAAAAAACGAAAATAAATTCTTAAAGCTCTTAGTAGAGAATGAAAACAAAATCATAGATGATGGAACTATAAAGAAAAGTGTATGGGGTGAAATTGTAAGCGATGAGAGGCTTAGAACTTTTGTACGAAGACTTAGAGCTAAAACTTCCAAAACACTTATCATAAATATAAAAGGAGTAGGATATAAACTTAGGTTTTTCTCCTAAAGATGATATAACAAAAATTTAGAAAATCAATAAACTAACATCACTCTATTCTCCAGTCTATATATCTATGAGCTATGAGTTTGTCTATCCAAGCTCTCCTAATTAGGTAAAAACCCAGAGGTTTTAGAGTTTGCTTTTGGATTTTTAAGGACAATCTCTTTGTGGGGTGGTATTGATATCTCCACAGTGTGAGAACCTGATGTGAATGAAGAGTTAGTTTAGGGAATATTTCTATTCCCTAAGCATTATTAGATGAAGTTTACTTTAGAAACATGGTGTTTTAAGCCAAGTTCATCAGATGGACATCCAAGAGCAAGCCCTAGCATCTGCTGCATGTGAAGAATTGGAAGTTTGACTTCACGACCAATAGCTTCTGAAGAGTGTTTTGTCTGAGTATCAAGTTTCAGATGGCATAGTGGACATGGTGTTACCATCCAATCAGCATTACCATCCATCGCTCCTGCAATTGCATTACCTGACAAGATAGCTCCAGTTTTTGGAGCTTGAAGTTCTACATGAAAACCACAACATTTATTTTTTTCATTATAATCAACAGTCATACCACCACAAGCGATGATGAGATCATCTAGTGAAGTAGGGTTGTAAGGGTTTTCTTTACTATTGTGAGACTCATTTTGAAGCTCTGATGGACGGATGTTATGGCAGCCATAAAATGGTGCAATATTAAATTGGCTTAGTGGAGTTACAACCATCTCTTTTATCTTATCTAGCCCAATATCATCTATGATGGCATATAAGAAGTGGATAACATTTGAAGTACCTTTGTACTCAAGTCCAACTTCAGCTAGTTTCTCATTGACCTTAGCTTTAAGCTCGGCATTGTTATCAAGACGATGCTTTGTCATTGCAGTATTTAGTTGACAAGTATTACAGATAGTAACCATCGTTAGCCCGTGCTTTTCTGCATAGGCTATATTTCTAGCGTTTAGTACAAGCGATAAAAAATCATCATAATCTTGTAAGTGTGAAGCTCCACAGCATGATGCTTCTGTAAGTTCGATCAGCTCTATATTTAATTTTTTTGCTACTGCTAGTGTTGACATCATCTGCTCTGGAGTACTCTGTTTTGCTGTACATCCTGTAAAAAGTGCGTATTTTAATTTTTTCATATTTTACTCCTAGAACTTTGCAGTTGATGATGATTTGACTAGTTTTTGAATTTCATCTAAGTTATCTGATTTTGGCATATTCCAAGGTAGAACAATCTTACCTTTTCTAAACATTTGTAAGGCTACTGGGATGTGTTTTACAATGGCTGGACCCTCAGAATATAACACCAAAGTACCCTCATCAAGTACACCGTGTTTAGCGATGGAGTTTTTAAATCCAACAGCGTGGCGAGAAGCTACAGTGGAAGTCGCAACTCCCTCACGAAATAGCATCAGATGAAGTTTTGTTATCTTACCAATAGGGTTTATATCTTTTGGACAAGCCTCAGCACACTCAAAGCACTTTACACAGTCCCAAACGCCTTGAGCTTCTTTATGCATCTCTATAAGTCTATCTGTGCCCGCTTCATCACGAACATCTGCTTCAAATCTATAAGCTTTAGCAAATGCTGCTGGCCCAAAAAACTCATCATTTATCTCAACAACTGGACAAGCGTAGTGACAAGCTCCACACTGGATACATAGATCTGCATCATCTAGCTCTTCAGCTTGTTTTGGTGATACCAAGTGCTCTTGTTCTGGATACTCATCAATATCAGAAATAAGATATGGACTAACAGCATCGTGTTTTTGCCAAAAATCAGCTTTATCAATAATCATATCTTTAACAGCCCTTTTTTTACTAAGTGGCTCGAGAGTAATATCATTTCCAAAAAGCTCAATCATATCATTCATGCTCTCTTTACATGCAAGAGTTGCACGACCATTTAGCATGATGGCACATGCACCACATATCCCGTGGCGACAGCTTCTACGATATGAAAAGCTACCATCTAAATCCCATTTAATTCTATTTAATATATCTAAGACAACCTCTTCAGAAGTAACTTCCATAGTATAGTCTTCGTAATATGGTAGATAATCTACATCAGCATTAAAACGAAATACTTTGAAGTTTACTTTTTGTGTAGTTATTTTGTGTGTACTCATAAGTTCCCCTTAGTATGTTCTTGATTTAAGTTCATGTTTGCCAAGTATAACATCCATGTAATCAAGTCTAATGTCACCCTTATCATCCATGTACGCCATAGTATGTTTTAAGAAGTTCTCATCATCGCGAGACTCGAAGTCTTCTCTATAGTGAGCACCACGACTCTCTTTTCTTGCTATTGCACTCTCTACAATAAATGCTGAGTAGTCAAGCATATGACCAAACTCTATAGCTTCTTGAAGTTCAGTGTTAAAGAGTTTCGATTTATCTTTAATGCGAATATTTTTAAATCTTTTATGAAGTTCTTTTACTTTTGCTATTGCAATCTCAAGACTCTCACCAGTTCTAAATGCACCAGCGTTATCTGTCATACACTGTTGAAGTTCATCTCTTAAGCCTGTTATAGTCTCATCTCCATTATTGTTTAGGATGAAGTCTATCTCTGCTTGTGCATTTTTGGCATCTTCTTTTGTAGCAACACGAAGTTCTATGCTATCTATCTCTGATACCATTGTTTTTCCAACAAAACGACCAAAGAGTAGGGCTTCTAAAACAGAGTTTGCACCAAGACGGTTTGCACCATGAACAGAGACACAAGAACACTCTCCAGCTGCGTAAAATCCTTCTACAAATTCATCATTGTTTTTACGAACATTTCCTGCGATATTTACAGGAATACCACCCATAGAGTAGTGTGCAGTAGCAGAGATTAAGATAGGCTCTTTTATCATATCAAGTCCTAAAAATGTAAGAGCTAAGTCACGAAGTTCTGGAAGTCTCTCCATGATGATATCTTTACCTAGATGAGTTACATCTATAAAAACTGCATCTTTTCTAGGACCAACACCGCGGCCCTCTCTTATCTCATTTAAAATAGCACGACTTACAACATCACGAGAGGCAAGTTCTAAAGCGTTCGGAGCGTATTTTTCCATAAATCTCTCACCCAAAGAGTTAAAGAGTTTTCCACCCTCACCACGAGCAGCTTCAGAGATTAAAACACCATTTCCTGATAGTCCAGATGGATGAAACTGAACGAACTCCATATCTTCTAGAGGAAGTCCATGACGGGCGACTATTGAGAGACCATCACCTGTATTTGCATGTGCGTTTGAGTTTATTTTGTAAGCACGAGCGTAACCGCCAGTTGCAAACATTACTGACTTTGCGTTAAATATAGCAGTTTGCATATCACGAATGTTAAAAGCCACTACCCCGCTAACCTTGCCATCTTTGTAGATGATATCAGATGCATACCACTCATCCCAAAACAAAACACCAGCACGATGAGCTTGTTCATAAATAGTTTGAAGTAGAGTTAAACCTGTTCTGTCTTTTGCATAACATGCACGAGGAGAAGATTGACCACCAAAAGGTCTTTGAGCGATTTTTCCATCAGGAGTTCTGCTAAAAGCAGCCCCCATTCTCTCAGCCCAGCGAATAGTCTCTGGAGCTTTTTGACACATAAACTCTACAGCATCTTGGTCTGCTAAGTAGTCAGATCCCTTTACTGTATCAAACTCGTGTAACTCAATACTGTCTTCTTCACTAAACGCTGCATTGACTCCACCTTGAGCGGCACCAGAGTGACTTCTCAAAGGGTGTAGTTTTGTAATAACAGCAACTTTTTTTCCTGCATTTTGCAACTCTCTTGCAGCAGCGCAGCCCGCTAGGCCTGCTCCAACAACAATTGCATCATAAGTATAAATAGGAATACTCATTAGCTTTCCTTCGTTAAAGATATAAAAAATAAGCTTGATTATAGCGTGAGAAGCCTTTGTTAATGTTAAATATAGGCTTTGAGAGAAGGAAGTTAAAGTTTGTTACCATTTGAGACATTTATAAGTATTTGAAATATAAAAGGTAACTTTTTGTAACGGAGTTTAGAATTCATGTTCAGCTAAATCTTTAATTTGAGAGATGGTATTTTTCTTTTTCTGAGCATGAAAGAGAACCTCTTTAGCTTTTTTTATAGAGTCTTCTAGGGCTTGATTGTTTGGTTTTATAACAAAACCTCCACTAACAGTTACAGCTAAGGGCTCTCCACTAGGTTCTTTAAATTTTATCTCAGAGATACTTTGACGAATAGTATCTATATCTTTAAAAGATGCCTCTTTTGAAGCTCTTGAGAGGATGATGGTAAATTGATTGTAATCAGTTCTAGCTATAACATCTGTAGCTTGTTCGTGGAGTGAGATAGTAAAAGCAACTTTTTTAAGTATGGTTTGAGTAAAGAGTTGACTAAAGGTTCTTTTGCTTTTAGAAAAATTATCTATTTCAAAAATTGAAACTGAAGTAAAATTATTATCTTTTATACGTTTTTTTTGGTTATAAGAGTTGATCATTCCTTTATAGTTGTTTATCTCAGTGAGTGGATCTTTTAGACTAGGATTGTTAGTTACAACTGGTTTTCTTTTCATCCTAAGCTGTATGGCATCTGCTTCTTGTGAAAAAACTTCATAGTCATTTTGCCCTTTATCAATGGCATAAAGAGATAAGATGTCTTTATATATAGATTTTAATCTTCTACGATACCAAAAGCTTGTAAAGAGAAGAAGCGCTAAAGAGATAAAGGCTACTTTTTCTATAAGCAGATGTTTATCTTTTGCGTAAGCTATATTTTTGATGGTCATTGAGTCTAAAAAATTGTTTATAGAGTCAAAAGCATTTTTAAGTTTTTGACTTTCTTGTTCTTCATCTAGAAGGTTTTTAGTGTAGTAGTTATGCGCTGACTCATTAAGGTTCATGGTGAGTTTTGAGAGTTTGTCTAAGTCTTTTAAAAACTCATCTGAGTTGTTTGAGAGATATTTTCCCACATAGTTGTATTTGTCTAAGTTTTGTAATTTTTTTATCTCATGCTGAAGCTGATTGCTTTTTCCATTGAACTGGATTAAAGCTAGTTCAATATCATCTTTTTTAAGAGCTTTTAGAGAGTTGATTATACTTTTTTGATTTTGTAAGATATCTATCTTGGTAAAAGATGTTTTTTGCTCAATTATCAAAAGTGTTAGGATTAAAACAAGTAGAGTTGATAGGATTAAAAACATAGAAAAGTTAGAAAATATTTTGTTTATAGAGTGCTTCATTCTAGTTTTCCTAAAAATGATATAATGAGCTTATATTTTATACCTTTAGTCTTTAAATATCCTTATAACATTATGTAAAGAAGTCTGTTTGAATTTAGAAAATTATTTTATATCTCAGTTTCATAGCAAACGCATCGGAGATGATGGTGCTGTACTCGGTTCTTTTGTCTACTCAAAAGATGCTTTTTTCGAGGATGTTCACTTTAATTTGAAGTGGATAAATCACTATCAAATAGCACAAAAATCAATGCTAGCAAATATCTCTGATGCAGTAGCGATGAATGCTAAACCAAAGTACGCACTTCTGAGTGTTGCGATGCCACGTAATATAACTAAAGATCAGATGCGGGATTTGGCACGTGGTTTTAAAGAGACGGCTAAAAAGTTTAATATTGAGATAATTGGTGGAGATACTATAAGTAATATAAAGCTAGATATTACTATAACTATAATCTCACAAACTACAAAACCACTGCTAAGAAGTGGTCTTAAAAAAGGTTATCTCTTAGCTTACACAGGAAAACTTGGAAGAAGCCAAAAAGATTTTTTAAAACTTAGAAATTTGGGCAAAATCAATGCAAAATCTAAGTTTGTAAATATACAATTAAGAGATAAGTTTGTACAAAAATCTAGCAGATACTTAAGCTCAGGTATGGATATCTCAGATGGTCTTTTTAGTGATTTGGATAAACTTGCATCTATAAACAAGTTAGGATTTAGATTTTTTAAAAAAATCTCAAAAAGAGTGGCTTGCAGTGGGGAAGAGTATGAGATGCTTGTTGCATTTGATAAAAGATTTAAAAAGAGTATGCAAAGACGAGCTATGCAGACAAGAACGCCACTAAATATTTTTGCTTGTAGTGCGAGAGTAGGGTATACCAATAGATGCAAAGCGCATCATTTTTAAAGGCAAAAAAGTATGGACAGATTTTATTCGCTAGATCACTCTAGCATCGATTTTCATTTTAAGCAGAGCCCTAGAGACTTTGTAGTTGAAGAGATTCCTCTCTATGAGTTTAGCGGTGAGGGAGAGCATCTTATCTTGTTTATAAGAAAAAAATCTCTTAGCACTTCAGAGATGATAAGTGTGTTAGCTAGATTTTTAGGCATCAAAAATAGAGATATAGGTTATGCAGGGCTAAAAGATAAGCATGCAATGACAAAACAATATATCTCAGTGTACAAAAAACATGAGAAACAACTTGAGAGTTTTGAACATGAAAATATCAAGATAATCTCAAAAAATTATCATAATAATAAGATACGTATTGGACATCTACAAGGCAATAGATTTTATATAAAGGTAAAAAAAGTAAATCCTACAAGTGCCACAAAGATAGATGAGGCTTTAACCAATATAAAAAAGTATGGAATGCCAAACTTCTTTGGTTATCAAAGATTCGGAAATGATGGAGATAACCATATACTTGGCGAAAAACTCGCAAAAGGAGAGGCAAGAGAGCGAAATCCTAGAGTAAAAAAACTCCTTATAAATGCTTATCAGAGCCATCTTTTTAACCTTTGGTTAAGTTCAAGGTTAGAGCTAAATAGGCTCATAAATAACTTTGAAACATTAGAGCTAGAGTCAGTTTTAAACATGCCAAATAACGAACTAACAAAGCTAAAATCTCAAAACCATCCTTTTAAACTTATACAAGGTGATGTTATGGAACATTATCCTCATGGAAGATTGTTTGATTATGAAGAGAGAGCTGAGGATTTAGAGAGATTTAACAAAAGAGAGATCTCGCCAACTGGACTTTTATGTGGGAAAAAAGTAAAAATAGCATCAGGACTAGCACGTGGCTTTGAGAAAGATTTTGATGATGAGATAAATGCTGATGGAGCTAGAAGATATGCATGGGTGTTTCCAGAAGGAATTGAAGGAAGATTTAACAAGGTAGAAGCTCAGTATGAGTTTAATTTTACGCTGCCAAAAGGCTCTTACGCAACAGTTTTTATAGAAGAAATTGCTAAGAGAAAGATAAACGAGTAGAAGGATAAAAACACAATGAGTAAACATATAACATCAGCCATCTCACAAATTTTTGGTAAGTTTGCAAACAAAGAGTTTTCAAAATGGTTTCAAAAGATTGTAAATAGCTCTTATGTTGGTTTGATGGGTCTAGATATGCAAGAGTTTCATACAGCAGAGTCATACAAAAGTCTAAATGCACTCTTTACAAGAAAACTAAAAGAAGATAGAACTTACTCTTTAGACGGGGATGATTTTATATCTCCGTGTGACTCTTTAGTCTCAGCTTGTGGCAAACTGCAAAAAGATTATGCACTTCAAATAAAAGGTATGAGATACTCAAGCGATGAGCTTTTAGGTGAACATTTTAGTTCTGATGAGAAAAAGTCTGTATACAATGGAGAGTTTATAAACTTCTATCTCTCTCCAAAAGATTATCATCGCTACCACATCCCAACAAACTTAAAGGTTTTAAAAGCTGTACATATTCCAGGCAGACTCTACCCAGTAAATATTCCTTCACTTAAAAAAAGGCTAAATCTTTTTATAGAAAATGAAAGAGTTGTTTTAATGTGTGAAAATTCAAGCGGCAAAAGGTTTTTTATAGTTTTAGTTGGAGCCCTAAATGTTGGTGTAATGCAAATCTCATTTGAGAGTGCTATAAAAACAAATGCATCTGCAACTGAGTCAAGTGTTTATGAGTACGAAGATTTATATTTAAACAAAGGAGATGATTTTGGATGCTTTGAGATGGGCTCAACCATAGTTATCTTGGCTCAAAAAGATATGTTAGAGCTTAAAGATTTACAGAGCAAAGATGTAAAATATGGAGAGACTATAGCTAGAAATGTATAAAACACAAGAAGAAAAGAAAAAGTACATAGATAAGATTTTTAAAAACAAAGCACTCTTTGAGTGGGAAGTTTTACATGTCTCTTCTCACTATGACAGACTTGAGATTATGGAGGTTTTAGCACATATCTTAGTTCGAGAAAAATTAAGATATGAGCTAAATTTTTTGTATTTAGAAAAGTTTGAAGATTTTAAATTTTCACAGATTGTAAACATTATATTTCATGAGATTGCAAATGAGTGGGTTAGCTTTGCAACTGAGATTTTGCACTACCCAAAGCAAGATGCTATACAAGAGATTCAAAATAGGGTCAGAGTAAAATTTATACACTCTTTAGCTAAAGACTACTATGAAAAGTACAGACGAAAAATCTTTGAAGAGGTTGGAGATACCTTTATAGAGCTAGTTGCAAACGCTAAGAGCGAAAAGAATATAACAAGAGTGATACATGAAACTCTACAAAGTAGCTTAATTAAAAATAGACAGATTTTAGATATGCATAATTTTCATCAACTATACAAAAGAACAAAAGTCGCTAGAAACATAAAAAACTCTGATATTGCGAGTCTTAAAATAAAGATAAATGATTTAAAGGCTATCTACGTCGATCCCAACATAAAAACAGACGAGAAAGAGAGACTCTACAGCCAAATAGATAGACTTCACAAAGAGCTAGATAGAGTTGTAAACTATTCACTTGACCACTTCGATAAGGCTATAAAAAGATTAAAAGACACAATGGTTCAGTCTATGATGAGCATGACTAACTCTAAGCTTTAGCTTTACAAATTTTTTTGTAAAAAAAGAAAAACTGCAAATACTAGATTTGTAGTTTTAAGCCACATCTTTGATAGTGTAGATATAATTTTATTCATGTTAGGTAAGAAATTTGATTTCTGCTTTTTTAACTGTTTAAAAAATTGAATGCAATTATCAAAATAGATCCTAAATTAAAACAAGAGAATTGCTTGTTGCTATACAAAAATGTTTCTTTAGAGTTCAGATGACGCTCGCTCCGTCATTCCATGTTTGACTGGATCCTGAATCACGTTCAGGATGACGCTCGCTACATCATTCCGTGCTTGACACGGAATCTAGTTTATAAATTAATCAGAGGGTTCAATTAAATTGGACACTTCCTTGGCAAGTGGCTCATAATTGTAAAAAAATAACCATAGTGATAATTAAGAAAGAGAGTGTTTGTTATGAGGGTTATTAAGTGAATTTAAGTTTATACTCTTCTCTAAGTGATGAATATAAAAACAATAAACCAGTTGCAGATTTTTTTGTTCAAGATGCAGTGAAGATTATGAGTTGAAAAGTAAAAAAGGCAATCCACTTGGTAAAACTATCGCCGATGGTGCATATAACACTATGATTGAGCGAATTATTGGTGATACTAGTCTAAATTTCTTCTTTAGAGAAGAAATAAGCGAAGAAATAGTTTTAGATTATTCTGACTTTAATGATAATGTTAAGATTGAAATGATTTGCGAAAAGAATGAAAGATCTAAAACTTATAAGTAGCTATGGCTCTAAAGTAGTTTGCGTCTTTTTTGCTAGAGGTGAATTTTAGACTTTCATATCTTAGATAGATGGATGCCTCTTTTGTAAAGAAGTGTTTGAAGTGAAGGTAGTAAGCGTTAAAATCATCGCCTCTTTGATCTTTTGTTTGTGTGTTTGTTAGTGTGAGTGCTACTTCACTGTGATATTTTCCAAGATCTAGATCATAGTTGCCTTTTAGCATCCAAGTCTCTGGTTTATAGTTTCCTCTACCGTTTGCTATCATTGAAGTTGTATAGACTTTTGCTGCACCACCGTAACCTCCTACAACACCGCTTAGTCCAAAGTTTTGGGAGTAGTTTAGAGAGAGCGAGTAGTTTTTTGCATCTATGCTAGATCTTAGTGCTACTAAGTTTATGTTATCTCCACCATTTTTATCATCTGTTTTTGCATACTTCCCGCCATCACCACTCTTAAAATACTGTACACCAAAACATAAGAGCGTGTTTGCATTTAACGCTATATCGTAGTCACCTTGAGCTACAAAAGTAGAGTAGAGTTTTGGCGAATAGTAGTAATAAAATCCAGTTTTAAGGCCACTGATGCCATTGTAGTGAAGTGAGAACATTGTGATGCTATCAAACTCACCACTTGCACTCTGTTTTTTGTACTCATCTGTCGTATTAGAGCGGATAGCATCAATATAGTAGAGTTGAACTTTTAAGTTTTTGATACTCTCGCCGGTATATGCAAAACCCCTGTATGACCACGGAACTATTCTTGTAGTATCATCATTCATCATGGGAGTGTTTAGCATAAAGTTACCAACCTTTAAGATTCTGCTTTTGGTTCTATAGGCTAAAAATGACTCACTTATTGCTGTTAATGCAGTGCCATCTTTTTTAAAAAGAGCAGTTTTTTCTCTGTTTGTTGAGTCAAAAGTAGGGTTTGAGGTGTGGAATCTAATAGACGCAAAAAAAGGATTTTTAGTATCAGTTGAGTATTTTAGATATCCACCAGTAGAGGTAGCGTAAGCATTAGAGCCATTTTTTTTGTCTATGTTGTAGTAAAAGAGTTGTATCTCTGCATTAATATCTCCATCTGTAAAAGCTTTTTGAAGGGTTGGCTCAGCACTAAGAGATAGACTTAAAAAAACTAGAGGTAAAAGCTTTTTCATCTATGTGACCAAGAGCAACCAAGCTGTACCAAGAGTTAGAAAGACAAAGGTATTTAGAAGCGTTATAATTCCACCGACCTTGTAAATCTCTTTTGCTCTTAAGTAACCACTTCCTGCATATATAACATTCGCTGATGAGCCTTGTGGTGTTATGATGGCGTTAAAATTTGTAGCAAACAAAAGCATCATAGCCATAAGTTGCGCGGGAACTCCAGCACTGATACCAACACCTAGAAACAGAGAAAAAAGAGCTAGCATTTGAGCGGTTTGTGAGACAAAAAAGTAGTGAATGAGGACATAGATAAGGGTGAGGATAAGATAAACAATGCCCCAACTATAACCCTCTACTAACTCTGAGACATGAACGCCAATCCACCCAATAAACCCAAGTGCCTCAAGGTCAACACTCATAGCATAAAGAATTGCAAACCAAACTAACGTTAGTAGTGCATTCCCTTCACTTCTCATATCATCAACGCTTAGTATATTTGTTAGCATCAAAATACCAAGCCCTAAAAAAGCAACCGCAGTTTTGTCAATGTTATAACTAGCCGAGACTACCCATAAAGATATCATACCAATAAAAACAGCCATCATAATCCACTCGTTTCTGCTAACTTTGCCCATGGTTTTTAGTGCTTCATCTGCTAACTTTGGAGCTTCTGGTGTCTCTTTTATCTCTGGTGGATAGATTTTATAAATAACCCAAGGAACAAGAAAAAAAAGTACAACCACAGGTAGTGAAGCTCCTAGTGCCCAAGAACCATAAGTCACATCAATCCCAAACTCACGAGCCATTTGTGCGCCTGCTGGATTTGCTGCCATGGCAGTTAGCCACAGGGTTGAAGAGATGGTAAGTCCTGCCATTGAACACATCATCAAAAATGAGCCCAATTTTTTTCGAGTTCCATCAGTTACTTTCGAGCCACTATCGGATGAGAGAGAGTGAACTATAGGGTAGAGTACTCCTGAGCGAGCAGTATTACTTGGAAAGGCAGGAGCTATAAACATATCTGCTGCAATAACAGAGTAGGCTAGTCCTAAGCTAGATTTGCCAAAGCGTTTTATAATTAAAAAGGCTATACGTTTTCCAAGGCCTGATTTTATGATGCCTCTTGCGATTAAAAAGGCAACAATAATGAGCAAGATAAAAGCCTCTGAAAAGCCACTATAAGCCTGCTTGATTGTCATAGTTTTAGTTAAAACTGCCGCACTAAGAGCGAGTATAGACGAGGTGAAAATTGGCATCGCTTTTATGATTACTGCGAAAATAGAACTTATAAATATAGCAAAAAGATGCCACGCTTTTGGCTCAAGTCCAATAGGTGTAGGGCTAAACCAAATAACAAGTCCTAAAATTAAAACAAGAGCTAATCTCATACTTCTCTACTTCCCTATAGCATTATCAAGCAGTGCTATTGCATCATAATATTCATAAAAGGATACCACTAGGTTTGACTTAGCATCTATGTAACCTTGTCTTGCTTGTTGAAGCTCTATAAAGTCTGATAAACCATACTCATATCTCTTTTGAGCTTGTTCAAATTTCTCGCTAGAGACTTCTAAAAGACTTTGTGATAGTGTTACTGAGTCTCTTGTTTTGTTAAGGTTTATATATGCTTGTGTGGTCTGTTTTTTTATAAAAAGCTTAGAGTTGTTTAACTTTGAGTTGGCCATATTTAACTCTATCCTCTTTTCTTCTTTAAATGCCGTACTTGCTCCACCTTCATAGATATTGTAGTCTAAATTTAGAGCTATTTTGTATTGATCTTTTGGCATTGTATCTTCAAACTTATCTGCTTTTTGCTTAGTATAGTTAGCTCCAAGATAAAGCACGGGAAAAAATCCAGACTCTGCAACTATATTTTGTGCTTCTGCGGACTTTATATCAGATAAATTTTTCTTTATCTCAAACCTATTTTTATAAGCAAAATCAATAGAGTCTTGCAAATTTAGAGCATAGCCAGCGAGTAAGTCTAAGATGTTTTCAAAATTAAGCGCTTTAGAATAGACTTCATAGTTGGTAGAATTCCCCATAAAACCAACAACTTCATCTAAAGACGCATAAGCCAACTCTAAGTCATAGAGACTCTTTTTTAAGTCTAGTTTTGATTTTATAAGCTCGACCTTTGCATCTGAGACATCTATCTTTGTTTTGATACCAGATTCAAAATACTTTTGTGCACGGTATAGTTGGGCTTCATTTAATTTTACATTTTCTCTATTTACATCTATGAGAGCTATAGCTTGAAGAACATTATAGTAAGCACTCTTTACATCTCTTTTTTTATCTGAGATTTTTTGCTCATTTGCGTTTAGGTATGCATCAGAATCATACTTTAAACTATCAACACTTCCACCAGTTTTTCCAAAGTCATATATGATTTGTTTGAGTGTTAGTTGCCCCAAAAGCAGAGTGTCATCTACCATGCTGTCTTTGTTTGTTGGTATATCACTCATACCCATCTCTGCTGCACTTAGACTCAAATCCACCTTTGGCAAATAAGATGCAAAACCTTTGTCATAACGACTAAGAGATGCTTTGTAGTCATCTGCACTTATCTTTAAGTCTGGTGAGTTCTCTAGCGCTTTGATGATTAACTCATCGATAGTGTAGATATCTTTTGCATTTAAGCTTAGAGTTAGTAAAAGTATACTTAACAATCTTAGCATCATATAGACTCCCTTCTTTTTATCTCATCTTCAACGCTTATAAATTTCTCTCTCATAGATTCTAAGAGTACATACAAAACTGGCACAAAGAGCGTAGATATAAAAGTTGCAGTTATCATTCCAAACATAAGCACAATTCCTATGGAGACTTGAGTGATGGAACCAGCTCCAGTAGCAAAAGCTAAAGGAATGATACCAAACATAAAAGAGAGTATTGTCATCATAATTGCACGAAAACGAAGTGAACCACCCTTGATGGCAGACTCAACTATGCTAACTCCACTCTCTCTTTGCTCTTTTGCAAACTCTACTATTAGGATGGCATTTTTTGCAGCAAGGGCTACGAGTAGGACGAGTCCGACTTGTGCAAAGGTGTTTAGTGGAAGATCCACGAGATGAAGCCCAACAATTGCACCAGCAACAACCATTGGAACTGAGAGGAGTATCATCAAAGGGAGTATCCAGCTCTCATATTGAGCAGAGAGTACCAAAAATACAACAAGTAAAACAAATATAACAACATAGATTTGAGCATTTCCAGCTAGAGTCTCTTGATAACTCATCCCAGCCCACTCATAGCCATAAGATGCAGGCAAAACACTCTTTGCTATCTCATCCATGGCAGCCATGGCATCTCCTGAACTATATCCAGGTGCTGCTGATCCGTTTATCTGAATGCTCCTGTACATATTGAAGTGTGAGAGGTTTTGAGGACCTACAATCTCTTTAACGCTTAGAAGTGCATTTAGGGGTATCATATTGTCAGAGTTGTTTTTTACAAAGAGTTTATCTATATCATCCTTTGTACTTCTAAACTCTTTATCCGCTTGAACAAAGACTCTAAAAACCTTACCAAACTTTGTAAAGTCATTTACATAGATGGAACCCAAATAGGCTTGCATCGTTGTAAAGAGGTCAGAAATATTTACCCCAAGTGCATTCGCCTTTTCTCTGTTGATATCTATGTTATACATAGGATAGTTTGTAGCAAAAGTTGTAAAAGCATAAGCAATTCTAGGATCGCCAAATGCTTCTTTTATGACTTCATTTGCATAGTGTTGAAAATTTTCTAAATCACCTGAGAGATAGTCTTGGAGTCTAAAGTCAAAACCTCCAACGCTCCCAACTCCTGGGATTCCTGGCATATTAAAAGCTGCAATATTTGCCTCACTAATAGATGCAGTCTTTTGCTTTATAAGCTCTACGATTCCATCAACACTACTCTCTTTAGTAGTCCTTTCATCCCAGTCTTTTAAAGAGACAAACATCGCTATAGCTGAACTATCCATTGCCGAAGTTATGATATTGTATCCCTCAACACTAACAACATTTGCAACTCCATCTATATTGTAGATAATATCTTCGACTTTTTTTCTAACCATACTACTTTGAGATAGTGAAGATCCAGGTTTTAAGTTTACTGAGACCATACAAACACCTTTGTCTTCTGATGGAACAAAGCCTGTAGGAGTTGTGCTAAAGAGATAGTACGTAAAGTAAAAAATTCCTACCATAATAGCAAGCATGATATATCTAATCTTTATAAGATAGCCTATAAGAAGTGTATACTTTTTAGTTAGATAGTTAAAAAATATATCAAACTTATGAAAGAGTATAAACTTTTTCTCCCCCTCTTTTTGTCTTTTAATGATGATGGCACTAATGGCAGGAGATAGCGTTAGAGCATTTAGGGATGATACTAAAACAGCAAAAGCAATAGTAAGTGCAAACTGCTGATATAAGGCTCCAGTGATGCCAGGTAGCAAGGATACGGGGATAAAAACAGCAACCAAAACTAAGGTTGTAGAGATAATAGGACCAATAAGCTCTATCATAGATTTTTTAACAACCTGAGGCATAGTTAGTTCCGGTTCTTTGTTCATAATAACTTCAACATTCTCAACAACCAAAATTGCATCATCAACAACTATTCCTATGGCTAGTATAAGTCCAAAGAGGGTTAGAAAGTTTATAGAGAAGCCTCCAGCTAACTGCATTGCGGCAAAGGCACCGATAAGCGAGACAGGAATGGTAGCAGCGGCAATGATTGTCGGTCGCCATGAACCTAAAAATATAAAAATGATGAGCATAACTAAAAAGATCGCCATGTAGAGATTTTCTACAACATTATCAATAGCTACTGCAACATACTTAGTTGTGTCGTACGGGACTGAGTAAGTAACACCATCAGGAAACCTAGATGAGAGTCTTTGCATTGTATCTTCTATGTTTTTACGAATCTCAAGAGCATTTGCCTCGCCTAGTTGATAGACTGCGATAAGTCCAGTTGGTTTTCTATCACTAATAGCATTCCAGTCATAACTCTCACTTCCTAGCGAGATGTTTGAGACATCACTTAGGCGAATCAAAGAGCCATCCTCTTTGTGCTTGATAACTATGTCCTCAAACTCTTTAACCTCGCTAAGCCTGCCCTTAGTTGTAAGTATAAACTCTTGTTTTTGTCCATCATAAGATGGATTTCCTCCAATTTTTCCAAGAGATGCTTGTTTATTTTGTGCTTTTATTGCACTTATGGCTTCCATGGGAGTCATGTTTAATGATTTTAGCTTATCTGGGTTTAACCAAACTCTAATTGCATACTTTTTCTCACCTAAATTTTGAGCTTGCCCAACACCAGAGACCCTTTTTATCTCATCTAAAATATTTATATTTACAAAGTTACTTAAAAATTTATCATCATACTTTTCATCTCCGTTTATCGCTATGAGGCAGACTAGTGATGGGCTTCTTTTATCTACTATAACACCTTGCTGTGTTACCTCTGGAGGCAGAAGAGCATTTGCTGTAGATATTTTATTTTGAACATCAACTGCACCTATATCTATGTCATAACCTGGTTCAAAGTAGACATTTATATTTGAAGTCCCGCTAGAAGTAGAAGATGATTCTATGTAGATAACACCTTTGATGCCATTTAACTTATCTTCTAATACACGAGTTACACTATCTTCAACAACAAAGGCATTTGCACCTGTATAAGTAGCACTTACGCTAACTGTAGGAGGAGCTACATCAGGGTACTCAGAGATAGGTAAAACTAACATAGAGACAAACCCAGCTACTATAATTATGAGAGAGATTACAATGGCTAGTATAGGTCTTTTTATAAAAGTTACACTAAACATTTAGCTACTCTTTTGGGATAAGTCTATTTTTCTTTAAAACAGCCTTTATCCCCTGTCTGTCTGTAACGTCTTTTGGGTCTACTTTCATAGAGTCCCTTATCTTCACAAGAGCAGAGACTATAACTCTATCTCCATCTTTTAATCCACTCGCTACATCTACATAGTACTTTGATGAGTATCCTGTTTTTATGTTTACTCTTTTAGCTCTGTTATCACTGTCAACTACGTAGATATAACTTCCAAGCTGATCAGCAAATATAACCTCAGGTGGAATCATTAAAAATTTATATTCATCAGTTATAAAGAGATTTACATATACAAAGGTACCGGGTAAAACCTTTGCATCTTTGTTTGAAATGGTCGCTCTCATAGTTATAGTAGAAGTTTGTGAATCCACCTCGTTATTTGAGAAATCTATAAAGCCATCAAGCCTTACAGTGTCATGTTCACCTTTGATCTCTATAAAAGCATCAGGTTTTTCCTTTTTGCTATACTTCTCAAACATTCTTACATCATTTTGAGATGGAGAGAAGTAGGCGTAAATAGGGTCAACACTCATAATAGTTGTCAAAAGCGTAGCCTCACCTTGACCTACAAGGTTTCCAACATCCACTCTTCTAGAACTTACTTGGCCACTGATGGGGGCTAAGACAGTTGTATAGCTAAGCTCTAGTTCTGCTTTTTTTATCTCAGCAATATCCCCAGCAATGATAGCTTTTAGTCCAGCTTGTTGTGCTTGGTACTGCTCAAGAGTAGCACGAGGAGCAAGTCCTTCTTTTACAAGCGGTGCATATCTTGCAACATCAGCATCTGCTAACTTTAATGAAGCTTCATCTTGTTGTTTTTTAGCTATAGCCGCATCTAAAGTAGCTCTATATAGATCTTGTTCTATTAAAAAAAGTTTTTGACCCTTTGTAACACTCTGTCCATCTTTGAAGTAGATCTCTTTTAACACTCCAGCAACTCTAGCACGAATCTCTTGTTCTGAAGAGGCTTTTGTTGTGCCTGTATAGTCTCTCCAAATAGGAATAGCCTCTCTTTTTACTGTAATAGTATTTACGCTAAGTGATGGGATTTTTTTTGGAACTTTTGTTGGTTTTTCTTCAGAACATGCACTAAAGAAGAGTAGAGCTGGGAGTAAAATAACGCCTATGGTCTTTGTTTTCATGTATTACCTTTTATTAGTGTGTTATTGTATCAATATCCTGCTAAATTATAAAATACATTGTACCTTATAAGTATCTTCTCCTTTGGTCTGGGGTAACGAGCATAAGCGTACTCTATAGTCTCTTTTGTAGTGTCATCTAGTACATAAAATCCACTCTTTTTTAGAAATCTAAAGTCGCTCATATCTCCATTTGGGTGCAGATAAAACTCTATCACATTTACTCTGTTTACATTTAAATCTCTTGAGAGATTAACACTAGCAACTCTTGTGAGAACCTGCTGTGTTATTCTTCGCATTATCTCTTGGTTATCTAGTATATATTTTTGTTGACCTTCACTTAACTTACCAAACTCATCTCCATAAAGCTCTTTTATGTTTTGGTTGATACTACTTCCTCTATATGTCTTTTTCTCCTCTACCTTAGCCTCTTTTGATGACTTGTCTTGTGCGAGCAAAGCATAGAGTGGATCTTCTGGTTTTTTAATCTCTTTTTTTTCTGGTTCTTTTGTAGTGTTTTTATCTTCTTTTGCTAGAAGAGGGATGTAAGGCTTGGTTGGTGGCAGTGGCTCTATTTTTGGTTGAGGTTTAGGCTGGGGCTTTGGTTTAACCTTTGGCTTTGGTGGCGGGTTAAGTTTTGGCTCTGTATGTGGTTTTTTTGGTTCATATTTTACTGGCGGCTTTACTATCTCTTTGAGTTGCGAGCCTTTTGGCATAGGTGGAGCTTTCATAGGTTCAGGTTCTACCTTTTTCTCAACTTCACCTATCTCTTTTTCTCTCTTTGGCATCTCTTTTAAAGAGATCTTTATCTTTTTTTCTTCATCTTTTTGCTGTGGTTTTTTAACATCACTAAGTATAGTTCCAAGAAACCAAAATATAAGCAGGAGTAGTAGATGGATAAGCAAGGCTACAAAGAGAGCAAAAGAAGATCTATTCAAATTAGTCCATTTATTTTAAAATTTTAAGATTATAACTAAAGTAATATGAGTTAATACTACTTAGTTTTAGTTTGGTTATAATAGCGAAAATTTAACAAAGGTTTTTAAATGGGTACACAAGCATCATCAGAAGCTTTCAAAAAAGCACAAGGTCTTATTCCTGGTGGAGTGAATTCGCCAGTTAGAGCATTTTCAAGCGTTGGGGGCACACCTCTTTTTATCACAAAAGGCGAGGGCGCTTACTTAGTTGATATAGATAAAAATAGATATATTGACTTTGTTCAAAGTTGGGGTCCTTTGCTATTTGGTCATAGAGATGAAAGTATAGAAGAAGCTGTTATAGAGGCTGTAAGAAATGGTCTAAGTTTTGGTGCTCCAACTGAGGCTGAGACAGATTTGGCAGAACTTGTAGTTTCTATGTTTGACTCTATAGATAAGGTGAGATTTGTAAGTAGTGGAACTGAGGCTGTTATGAGTGCTATTCGTTTGGCTCGTGGATATACTGGTCGTGATGATATTGTAAAATTTACAGGCTGTTACCACGGACATAGCGATTCACTTCTAGTTCAAGCTGGAAGTGGAGCTGCTACTTTTGGAAACCCAAGTAGCCCAGGAGTTCCAGCAGACTTTACAAAACATACACTCTTAGCTACTTACAACGATATAAAAAGCGTTGAGAAATGCTTTGCTGATTCAAGCGATATAGCTTGTGTTATCATAGAACCAATAGCTGGAAATATGGGACTTGTCCCTGCCGATAAAGAGTTTTTGATCCAACTAAGAGAGCTTTGCGATGCAAATGGCACTCTGCTTATTTACGATGAAGTTATGAGTGGTTTTCGTGCATCTATAAATGGTGCAGAGTCCATCACAGGAGTAAAACCAGATATCTTAACTCTTGGTAAAGTCATCGGTGGCGGTATGCCAGTTGGTGCTTTTGGAGCAAGAGCAGAGATTATGGCAAAACTAAGCCCTGATGGTCCAGTCTATCAAGCAGGGACACTAAGTGGAAACCCAGTTGCTATGGCAGCAGGTTTGGCAGCTCTTGGCAAACTAAAGAAAAATGCAGCTGTTATGAATACTCTAAATGCAAGAGGAATAAGACTTGTCAAGGGTATGAAAGCAGCGGCAGCAGAATTTGGTATAGAGATGCAAATAGATACAAGAGGAAGTATGTTTGGCTTTTTCTTTAATGATAAACCAGTTAAAAATTTTGCAGATGCTAGCAACTCTGATGCTAATCTTTTTGCTACATTTCATTCTAAGATGCTAAAGGAGGGTTACTACTTTGCATGTTCACTCTTTGAGACAGGATTTATCTCAACTGCCATCACTGATGAGATGATTGAGGATGCTATTAAAGCGAGCAAAAGAGTTTTTAAAGAGATAGCAGATGCAAGATAAGCAAAAAGAAGAGAAACAAGAAGAGGAAAAACCAAGGATTAAGCCCATCATAGAAGCAGCTGATAGCCTCTCTCTTGGTATCTCTATGGTTGTAGCTGTTGCTATGGGTGTTGGGATTGGTTATCTGCTTAGAAGTTTGACCTCTGTAGCTTGGCTTTTTTGGGTTGGCGTAGCCATAGGAATTGCAGGTGCTCTCTTAAATGTTTATAAAGCTTACGCAAAACAGTACAAAGTTTTTGATGATCTCTCTAAAGAACCTAGATATGCCATAAAAAAGAAGCTTCAAGATGATGACGAAGATGACGAGGATTATGGTGAAAAGAAGTATTAGACTTATAGTTGCAAGTGAGTTAATTATCTTACTTACCTACTTCATATCTTTAGAGTTTTATCTTAACTTACAAGTTGCATTTTTGAGTAGTTTTTTTGTCATACTTGGCTCCTCGTATGCTTATAAAAAGATGATTATAAAAGATGGTGCATCTGATATGTTTGAGGGCAAAAGAGAGCTATTAGAAGTAATAGAAGATCCACATGAGCTTTATGAAGAAAATGATATAAATGATGCGCCATTTGAGGAGTTAGACCTAAAGGCAATAGTAAAAGAGGAGAAGAAAAAGATAAAGACCTTTAGTCTAGCAAGTATGAAAAAGGGAGCAAAAGGCAGTACCTCTGCTTTTAGGCTTCTTCCGTATCTTTTTTTAGTTTTAGGTTTTATTGCTCTGGCAAATAATGAGATGCTAAATTTAGCCATCTATCTTCCATCTCTGCTTGTGGGGATTGTTGTGGGGTATCTTCTCTCAAAAGAGATGACATAGAAGATTTTACTCTTCTATGTAACTTTTTAGCTTTCTTCCTACTTTAGGATGCTTTAGCTTTTTAATAGCACTTGATTCGATTTGGCGAACTCTCTCACGAGTTACACTTAACTCTTTTCCTATCTCTTCTAGTGTTCTATCACTCTCATCATCCATGATGCCAAAGCGAAGTTTTATAACAGCTTTTTCTCTCTCATTTAACTGCTCTAAAACACCTTCTATCTGTACTCTAAGATCATCTTTTAGTATAGAGTCTGATGGCGAAATAGAAGACTTGTCTTCTATAAAGTCACCAAATCTTCCATCATCTTCATTTCCAATTGGCGCTTCTAGTGAAATAGGCTCTTTTGTAATTTTGATAACATTCTTAACCTTTTCAACTGAGAGTCCAACCTCTTGAGAGATCATCTCAACATCTGGCTCTTTTCCATGCTCTTGAAGATGTTTACGCATGATTTTGTTGATACGGTTTATGGTCTCTATCATATGAATAGGGATGCGGATAGTTCTTGCTTGATCAGCTATGGCACGGCTTATCGCTTGACGAATCCACCAAGTAGCATAAGTTGAGAACTTGTAACCTTTTTTGTACTCAAACTTATCGACAGCTTTCATAAGCCCGATATTCCCCTCTTGAATAAGGTCTAAAAATGGAAGCCCACGGTTTGTATATCTCTTTGCGATAGAAACAACAAGTCTAAGATTTGACTTTGCCATCTTTGTTTTAGAGATTTCAGAGATATTTTTACCTCGTTTAATCTGTTCTAAGATATCTAAGAGTTTATCTGGTTCCATATCAAAACTATTTTTTGAAGCCTCTTTTGTTTGAACTAGCTTTTTTATCTCCATATATGTACTAACCATAGTAGCTTCTGGAACCATGCCAGCTATATCTTCTTTTGTTAAGCTACAGATTTTCTCTACTAAGATTTTATGGTTAGCCCTTAGTGTAGCGTTAAAAAGTGGTAGTTTATACTCTAGTCTTTTTAGCTCTTTATCATATCCATCATCACTCTTAAGTGCCGTCTCCATAGCCTTTACAAGCTCATTTATAAGTTTAGAAGTTGGCCCTAAGTCTAGTAGTTTTTCTTTTAGAACTGATTTTTTAAAAGTAACATTTAAGTAGTACTGAACTATCTCAGGAGTTACTTCTCCATCTATATCATCAGGAACCTTTTCAGATACTTTAACCCACTCTTTTTTAGCTTTTTCTAGTGCTTTAAAGCTTGTAGTTACTTTTTCAACTCTGCTTTTATCTTTTGCAGTGACTGCTTTTGCTTCATCTTCTTCATCAATTTCAGCTGCATCACCATCATCTGCCTCTTCTTTTTCATCTTCAAAGCTTTTAAAGAGTTCTTTTACTCGTCTTTCACGATTTATAAGAGGCTCTTTATAGTCTAAGATAAATCTTATAAGATATGGAACTGAGCAAATAGCATCTATAATAATGCTCTCTCCACCTTCTATCTTTTTGGAGATTTCAATCTCTTCTTCTTTTGTAAGCAGTGGGATTTGACCCATTTCACGAAGATACATACGAACAGGAGAGTCCGAGCGAGACCACTCTAAGAGTTCATGCTCTTTTAGTATGTCAAATTTATCTGATTCGTTATTTAGAAGCATCTTTCTTTGTGCATCTCGTCTTGCATCTGCTTCTCTATCGTTAAGCTTTTTAGCGTGTTCACTTGAGGTGTATAAGCATTTTTTATGTTTTACCATCAGTTTGTGGATATTTTTAGCTTGAGCGGAAGTTGGTTGTTTGTCAAAAAGTTCTATAAGAGACTCATAAGTTGCACAATCCTTTGATTTGTGGTCTGCAAAGTATGATTCTATGGCTTTGTTGAGTTCTTTTGCTGTCATGTTTTAGTAAGCCTTGTTAAGATTTTTCAAAGAGTGGATTATACCCAAATGCTATTAACAGAGACTTAAGTATGATTTTCTTATTTTTTGGAACACTGATTGCTTTATCACAGAAAATATATGCAAATAAAGGGACTTTATGCAAAGTGGATACTATAGTTCAGCAGCTGGAATGGTTACTCAGTTTAACAGACTAGATACCATCGCAAACAACCTTGCAAATGTAAACACTATAGGTTTTAAGGAAGATAACCTAGTAGTTGGTGACTTTTCTCGCCTTTACAAAGAAGCAAGAGATGAGTTACCAAATGAAAACCACTCAAAAGAAGGTGCTCAGTTTTTAAATCGTGCCATGACAAAAGCACCACAAGTAGTAGATGAGTATACAGACTTTACTGTAGGAAACACTCAAAGAACTGACAATGATATGGATTTTGCTCTTACAAAAGAGGGACTTTTCTTTTTGGTAAAAACTCCTCAAGGCATTAGACTCACTAGAGACGGTTCATTTACAAAAGATGATGAGGGAAGACTAGTTACTAAGAGTGGTTATGAAGTTTTGCCAGAGGATTATTTTGAATCTGGTCAAAACATAATTTTTAATGATGATGAAAATATTATAAAAGTTGATAAAAATGGGCAGATGTACACAAACATCCCAAATACTGCAAACTTAGCAGTAGGTTCACAACTCTTTATAGCTCAACCTGAAAATATGGCTTTTTTGAAAAAAGAGGGTGATAACCTTTACAGATATGAGGGAAATAGAGACCTAAAACATTTAGGAGATACCCAAGCAGTTGCACAAGGCTTTGTTGAGAAGAGTAATGTAAATGCGGTTAAGATGATGACACAGATGATAGAGACAAATCGCTTAGTTGGAATGTACCAAAAAGCTATGGATGCACAAATGAACGACATGAACACTGAAGCAATAAATAAACTAGCTAAGAAAGCTTAAGGAGCTTAAGATGATGCAATCACTTTATACTGCTTCAACAGGGATGTTGGGAATGCAGACACAGATAGACACAACAGCAAATAATATCGCCAATGTTAACACCATAGGCTTTAAGAAGTCTCGTGCAGAATTTGCAGACTTGATGTATAACACAATGCAATATGCTGGAACTTCTACGAGTGATGTGACAAAGAGTCCAACTGGTATAGAAGTGGGGCTTGGAGTTCGTCCTACTGCGATAAACAAAATCTTTACAGAGGGAAGTCTCAAGCAAACTGATAATCAACTAGATATTGCCATCACAGGTAGAGGTTTTTTTAAGCTTGAACTCCCAGATGGTACAGAGGTTTATAGTAGAAATGGCGCTTTTAAAGTTGACGATAATGGTACAGTTGTAAATAGTGATGGATATACACTAGTGCCTCAAATAGTTATTCCACCTGATGCTACAAATGTTAGTATTGGTACTGATGGAACTGTATCTGTAGTTCAACCCGGTCAAACTCAAGCTACTCAGATTGGGCAGATTACTCTTACAAACTTTATAAATCCATCAGGGCTTCACTCAAGAGGTGATAATCTTTATATGGAGACAGATAGTTCAGGTCAGCCAGTAGAGGGAACTCCAGGACTAGATGGTCTAGGAGTTCTTAGACAAAACTTCGTTGAGCTTAGTAATGTTGAGCTAGTTGTGGAACTTACAGACCTAATCACTGGTCAAAGAGCTTATGACTCTAACTCAAAAGTAATCACAACAAGTGATGAAATGCTACAAACCACTAACAATCTCAAGAGATAATTAGCTTCAAATATGAAGCTAATATCCTTCTAAATAACATAACAAATCAAATATTAATCTAAATAATGCTAGAATGGAGACATTTAGAAAGCCCCTAAACATTACTTAAGGAGGATTTATGTCACTAGATTTAAACAGCACAAGCATAGAGTATAAAGACAAAAAAGTTATTATAAAGAGTATTCCTAAAGATGGGGAAAATATATCTGTTTTTATGAGACCTGGAGATGAAGTAGTTTTTGATATAGAGGGTTTTGACTCTGATGCGCTAGAGTATATTTTGGTAGGTGGAGATATTGTTGTCTCATTTGCTAATGAGGGCGTTCTTACCTTTCCATCTCTTGGTCTGATGGGCTTTAGTAGTAATCCTCCACAATTTAGTCTTGGTGGCAATAAATCCATCTCAGTCGATAATATTTTATCAAAAATTCAAGAGATAAATGAACTACCTATCACCTCAGTAGATGCAAGCTTTACAGTTACTACAAGTAACAAAGATGAAGATGAAGTACCACTATACAACCAAGAAGATAGAGTGGATGAGGCAGACAATGGAAGCGGGACAGGTCAGGCTCAAGTTATTGTAATTCCACAAACACAATCTTTCTCAGATACACAATCAAAAAGAGAGAACTTTACTCACACTGAGCAAAATGATGCTATCTCTAATTTTACCTCAAATCTAGAATCTACATCTAGGAGCACACCACCACAAAGTGCATATACAAACCCTTATAGTAGATACACAAGACCAAACGATTTTGATGCATATAAACCTGATGAAGAGATGATTCCAAAACCTGATGAAGAGATGATTCCAAAGCCTGATGAAGAGATGATTCCAAAGCCTGATGAAGAGATGATTCCAAAGCCTGATGAAGAGATGATGCCTGAAAATGATTTTACGGACTACTTTCCTGAAAATGATTTTGATGGATATGGCGATGGAGATGGGGATGGCGAGGGAGAAGGAGTTCCGAATTTTGGGTTTAAAGCAACAGCGCATCAAGTTAGATATAGCGAGACGACAAATGACGAAGGACAGGTTGAAATTTTAGGTGGTGGTGGGAGTGTTCTTGGGTATGAAAATGCTTCTATAACCAATCAGTTTGAACCAGAAACAATAGACATGAGTGCAAGAAGTGAAGACATGGTCATAAGAGCGGAAGACTTCACCTATTTTAGCGATACACCATCAAGCCTTACAGGCATAAATAATATAACTTTTAAAGACCTTAGCAAAGGACAATCAGTCACTGTTGATGGATTGAAATTAACTGCAACTGATGAAATTAGTGCAGCTGAGATTGCAACCGCTTTTGCCTCTTTAAGCGCTGGTGCAACTACTGGAAATGTTGTAACAAATGGTGATTGGAGTGGTGCACTATCAACTGGATGGAGTTCAGACCCTCTTTTACTCAACACTGTTACATTTACAAGTCAAACCCCAACGGAAGATGTTATAGACCTAACTGTTAGCGATTCCCAAGAAGCAACAGCTCCAACACTCGTAACAGTTCTTGATAAACAAGGCAATGAAACTACAACAGAAACATATACCATAACATTTAAAGACTTAGTTGCTGGGCAATCAGTTACTATCGATGGATTAACACTGACTGCTACTGATAATATTAGTGCAGCCGAAGTTGCAGCCGCCTTTGCCTCTATAGATGCTAGTGGTACTGGAAATAGTATTGCTGGCGGTTTTTGGGATGGTGCGTTATCTGCTGATTGGGCTTCTGGCGTAGCTGTTGCTGCTAATAGTGCTGTTACTTTTAAAAGTACAGAAGAAAATAGTGATATTTCTGCTTTTGAAGCAAACTCAGCAGGGTTAACAATCGACGCACCTGACGATCTTGAGATAGTAGCTACTCAAGGAGTTGATGAAACTACAACGGAGAGCTATGATATTACATTTCAAGATTTGATAGCTGGTCAATCAGTAACTATAGATGGATTGACACTTACTGCAACTGATGCAATTAGCGCAGCTGATGTTGCGGCTGCTTTTGAATCTCTAGTTGCAGGAGCTACAGAGGGAAATGTTGTAGCTGGTACATGGGATGGAGAATTGTCTGCTGAGTGGGCTTCTAGTGAAGCAACTGATGCAACTGTAACTTTTACAAGTCAAACCGAAAAAACTGATGTCCAAGACTTAGTTACAACCTCTAAAGGCTCAACAATTAACACAGCACAAGAGATAGAAGTTACATCTTCACAAGATAAAGAAGATGCTTATCTCTCAAGAGTATTGCGTTTTGAGCCTCAGATGCCTGAGGGTTTTTATGTTGATAGTTTTTCGATAGAGGGGCTTCCAACAGGCGTTACAATCTTAGATAAAGACGCTAATGAAATAACAGGTTCTAATATCACAAGAGATAATATGCTTTTTAAAAATGAACTGGGTGAAGTTATAGAGTATGACAGCGTTGACTTTTTGACTAGCTTTAAAAGTTTAGAGTTTACTATAAAATATCCAAACGATATATCAGATCCATTTAATGCCTCTATAACTGCCAACTATAAAGTAGATGAAGCTTACGCTCATAGTGTAACAGAGCCTGAAGAGTCTTATACAAATGAGTACACTTTTGCACTAAAAGATATAACATCTGCATCTGATTATACATACAATAAGAGTGATTTTAAAAATGGCTTAGATGAGGGGTTTATCTTATCAAAAGAACCAAACTATAACATCATAAAAGATGGTAGTGGCGATAGCACTATATATGGTGGTACTGTAAGGGATGTTGTTTATGATGGTGCAGGAGATGATAAAATCTATCTTAGTGCAGCAGATGACTTAGTCTATGGTGGAAGTGGTACAAACTATATCTATGGTGATACAGATAATGACTCTCTTGATGCAAAAAAACATACAGGTGAAGATACTGTTAGTTATGAAGAGGTACAAAGTTTTGGAACTAGCGAAGTTGAGTTGCTTCGTACAGAAGGAGTTCTTACTCCAGAAGATGGTAAGAAACTAAGTGGTAATTACGAAGTTAAGGATGAAAATGATGTTATTATCCCAAACTCTTTAGATATAGATATGTTAGCTTCTCATAAGGGAGTGTATGTTGATTTGGAGGGTGTTCATATAGACTCTCTTGATATTGATGTAAATGGAGATGGATCTATTGATGAAAACGATAAAATAAACGCAATCTCAAAATTTGCTAATAGAGAGGAAAGGTTTACCTATGACGATGATGGGTATGCAGTTGACACTACAATAGGTAAAACTATAACTTTTATAAGCGAAACTCCAAATGCAGAGGTTGAGGATATTGCTGTTGTTATATCTCCTACAGCACCTAGTGTTGCATCTACTCAAGGAGTTGATGAAACTACAACAGAGAGCTATGATATTACATTTCAAGATTTGATAGCTGGTCAATCAGTAACTATAGATGGATTGACACTTACTGCAACTGATGCAATTAGCGCAGCTGATGTTGCGGCTGCTTTTGAATCTCTAGTTGCAGGAGCTACAGAGGGAAATGTTGTAGCTGGTACATGGGATGGAGAATTGTCTGCTGAGTGGGCTTCTAGTGAAGCAACTGATGCAACTGTAACTTTTACAAGTCAAACCGAAAAAACTGATGTTGAGGATATAACTATAGCATCAGCAGGTGTTAGTGGTGTTGATACTTCGGCTGTTGATGTTACTATCGCTCAAGGTAGTAGTGATATTGATACAAAACAGAGTGAAAAAGCAACTATTGTTTTTAAAGATCTCATAGATGGACAGTCACTCAGTATTGGTGGACTGACACTAACTGCAGATGGTGCTAATATTAGTGCAGCTAATGTTGCGGCAGGATTTGCTAATCTGAGTGCTGGTGCAATAGAAGGAAATAGTATAGAAAATGGCACTTGGAGCGGTGAGCTTAGCTCTTTTTCATCAGGAGAATTAGAGAGTGGTTTATCTAGCATTCAAGCAATAGGTTATGATATTTACGAAGATATAGAAAATATAAATGGAAGCAATTACAACGATACTATTTATGGAAATGATAATAAGGACAATGTTTTATCAGGGCTTGGCGGAAACGATACAATAGATGGTAGAGGTGGAGATAACAAACTATATGGTGGAGATGGCTTTGACACACTTATCTCAGGTAGTGGCAAAGACTTTATAGATGGTGGGGCTGATACCGATACTGTAAGTTATGTCAATATGGATGATGACAAAGGTGTTACTGTTAGGCTTGACAGACCAAATGGTGAAGAAGAAGACTATGCTGGATACTATGTTGATGCTAATGGGGATTATGTTGCAGAACCTGTTGATGATGGTAGTTTTGTTATAAAAGATAAGATAATAAATGTAGAGGATATCACAGGCTCTAAATATAACGACACTATCTATGGTAGCTCAAGCACAAACTACATTGATGGTGGAGAAGGAGATGATCGTATATTTGCAGGTGGAGGATACGATTTTATAGATGGTGGAGCTGGAAGTGACTGGATAACATATAAACCATCAGATTATGACGCAAATGTAGCCAATCCTAACTTTATGCAAGTATTTCAAGGTATTACTGTTGATTTAAATGCTTCTGATTTTGTTATGGTAAAAGAGACAACAACAGGTACACTAATAGACTTGATAAAGAATGTAGAGAAGATAAGTGCAACTGATGGAGCTGATGTAATATATGGTTCAAACAGTGCTGATGAAGAGTTTTGGGGTTGGGGTGGTGATGATACGCTATATGGTAGAGGTGGAAATGATATACTTCATGGTGGAAGCGGAGATGATCATATCAGACCAGGCAGGGGAGTAGATTATAGTGATGGTGGTTCAGGAGTTGACTTTTTGCATCTTTATGACGATGCGCTAAGAAGTAAAAGTGTACAGCAGATTAGATTAAGTGATGAAGTAGGTAAAGTCGGAACTGTTCAGTATTCTACAGATAATGGAAATAATTGGAATGATGGATATTTAACTCCTGAGAGTCATAACAATAATAGTGAATATGATAGCGACATATTTAATATAGATAACTTAAGCAAAGCTGACAATATAGAAGGACTTCACGGTTCATATTATGATGACTATATTATTGGTAACTCTCAAGATAACCGCTTTATCGCTCATAATGGAGACGATGAGATATATGGAATGGACGGAGATGACTTTATAAGAGGTGGTAATGGAAAGGACATTATTTACGGTGGAGATGGAGATGATATTCTCTATGGAGATGGAGATGATGATATTATCGAAGGTGGAGATGGAGATGATACTATCTATGGTCACTCAGTTCATAATAAAAATGCTACAAACAATGATACCATTGATGGAGGAACAGGTAACAATACTTTAAACTATAACTCATCTGCCTACGCTTTTGTTTTAGATATGAGTGATGTTGTTGATGACTATGCTACTGTTGACTTCTCTGCGTCACTGCCAACCTCACACTCACAAAATAATACTGGAGATGCTAATTCCTTTAATGACAAAATTAAAAATATTCAAAACATACATGGAAGTAGAGGCGCAGATCATATTACAGGTGATGATAGTGCAAATATCATAAATGGTTGGTGGGGTGCAGATACCATATATGGTGGAGCTGGAAATGATATACTTTATGGTGGTGTGCATGTAGACATTATATATGGCGGAGATGGAGATGACTACATAAATCTTGACCAATACTCAGATACAGATGAGAGAGTCCATGGACAGCATAATGAATATGCCTATGGTGGAGCAGGAGACGACACTATAGTCTCTCAAGGTGGAAGTGATTACTTATATGGTGAAGCAGGAGATGATACTTTTATAGTTAACTACAGACCTCATGAACTACACGGTGGAACTGGTAGAGATACTTTAACCTTGGGTGATACTTATCTATATCTTAGAAATAGTGACATTCAAGGTCTAGAAGAGTTAAATGTAGGCTCAGGAAGGACATACTTTAATCGTGATCAGTTTTTTGATGACAATGCTTTTGACAAAATAACAGGAGATGATAACTCTCAACTTTTTATCTACGGTAGCAACGGAGTTGATGATAATTATGATTTAAGTAGTCTTGACTTAAGTGGATATAGTGGTATGCTTAACTTTTACGCTTATAACGGAACAGATAGTTTAAAAATAGGGGCAAATCAAGATATAAACATGAACGAATACTACTACAATACTTTTGAAGAAATTGAAGTTGGTGCAAATTCAAGCTTAAATATCGAGGCGTATGCTGATAATGGGCGATCATATTATGTGCATAGGGATTTTAGCAATGTAGATGTCAGCAGTGATATAAATGTTACTGGTGGAGCTGGAAATGACACTTTTTATGCTAACTATGAAGCTCTTTTAGCAGGAAAGTTAAATATTGATGGTGGAAATGGTAGTGATATAGTTGATTTAAGAACAACTCAAACAAACAGTAGTACTATAAATCTTAATGATGCTGGTATGTTTAGCAATATTGAGACACTAAGACTTACAAATAATGATACTAGAACAAATGATATAGAAATTGATGCTGAAGTTATGAGAAGTTGGTTTAATGGAGATGAATTTACTCTTGATTTATATAATAATACACAAGGTGATAAAGTTATAATCAACAATACTAAAGGTGATGATATGACAGGTTTTGAGATAGGCCAAACTTATGACATCACTTTAGATGATGATAGCACCTTTACAATGCAAGTAGTTTAACTAAGTTAAGCTACTTTTTTGCAAGTTCAAAGCTTTAATGAAGTAGTATTTCTCACATAAAATCTATAAAGATATAACTAGGAATTAAAATAAATGAATAACGATATTTTAGCTGAAATAGACTCTCTTCCACCTCTGCCACAAACAGTGATACATATAGAAGAGTATAAAAATAAAGAAGATAAATCCCCAAAAGAGTTGGCAGAGATCATAGGCAAAGACCCACTAATCTTATCGACACTTCTAAAAGTTTCAAACTCAGCTATGTTTGGCTTTAAAAAACGCATAGAGACCTCACAGATGGCAGTTAGCCTTTTAGGAGTTAATTTCACTATCTCTTTAGCACTTGGAAGTGCTATAAAAAATCTCGTAGAGACTTCACTAGAGCCATATGGTGCTGACTCAGAGAAGTTTTTAGAAACTGCAGGACAGGCTATTATTATGGCATCTAAGCTTGCTAATGAGATAGACCCAGAGCTTAGAGATAGACTTCTACTTCCTACTTTTTTACTTGAGACTGGTAAGTTTGTCATCTCTAGAGTTATAAAAGAAAAAGATCAAGTAGATGAATTTTATGCAGAGGTAAAGGAGAGTACAAATATCGCAGAAATAGAGAAAAAGTATATAGGCGTATCTACATCTATGGTAACTGCGGCTATGTTTGAGAAGTGGGGACTCTCTCAAACTCTTATAGATGACATAAAGTATGTAGATGAACCATCAAGTCCTGAAAATAAAAGTTTGCTAGTATCTCAAATCATCCATATTGCAAACAAAGTTTGTAGCCTCGTTCATCCTTTTAAAGAGGAGTCGATAAAAGAGGCGATAGAGTATGCTAGAGCAAATGACTTAAAGCCAGATGAGTTAGAAAAAATCATCAATGGGATGAAAGCGAAGCTAGAAGAGTAGTTGAATGTTCTGAACAATTAGCGAACTAGATCCTGAATCAAGTTCAGGATGACGGTTTTTCCTTCAAGATGATGGTTTTTCCTTCAAGATGACGGTTTTTCCTTCAAGATGACGGTTTTGTTTCAGGATGACGGTTTTGTTTCAGGATGACGGTTTTGTTTCAGGATGACGAGCTTACTTCAGGACGATGCCCCGCCGTCATTCCGTGCTCCGACACGGAATCTAATTTATATACTAACCAGAGGGTTCAGTTGTAAAACTTACAACAAAGAGTTTCGCTCCATAAATCTAGTAGCATCTTCATAACCTTGGTTATGAGCTTTGCTTAACCACTCTTTTGCTTTTAGTTTGTCAACTTCTACTCCATGACCATAAAAGTAAAAAACACCAACTTGATAGATGGCTCTTAAAAAACCATTATTTGCAGCTCTTTTATACCATTCAAATGCAATTTTAAGATTTTTATCAACTATAATTCCCTCAGTATACAAATCACCGAGTTTGCTCTGGGCATGATTACTACCATTTTTGGCACTTCTCTCAAGCCAAAAGAGTGTCTTTTGAGCGTCATAAGAGACATACTCAGATTTGTAGTACATCATGGCTAGGTTGTACTGCGCTAGTGCATCATCAGCCCAGGCAGCTTCTTGAAACCAGAAAAATGCTTTTTGCAGATTTTCTCTTACTCCATTTCCAAAGTAGTATAGCTTTGCCAAGTTATTTTGAGCAACTCTATCTCCACTCTCTGCTGCTTTTTTGTACCAGTAGTAAGCCTTTTGCATGTTTGAAGGGGTAGGGTTGTTCTCGTAAAAAAGTCCTAGATTTAGCTGTGCTTCTACAAGTCCAGCCTTTGCAGCTCTCTCATAATACTCTTGTGCTAAAGAGTTGTCTTTTTCAACCCATAATCCGTGTTCATACATATATGCTAAGTTATTTAGTGCTTTTAAATCCCCAACCTTTGCTGCTTTTTTGTACCAATGAAAAGCCGTTTTATAGTCTTGTTTAACTCCATCTCCACTAAAGTAAACTAGGCCTAAACTAAACATAGCACTAGCATTGTTCTCTCTAGCTTCTTTTTTATACAACTCTAGCGAAGGATTTGCCCAAAGTGTAGAGAAAAAAAGCATAGATGCAAAGATAAGCTTCATTGTGGTTCTCGCTCTTTAGTCTCTTCTTTTAGCTCTGTATCTTTTGGTCTTGCCTTATCTTTATCTGCGTTACAAAGCATATGATTGTGCGATAGCATGGTTTTTAGGTTAAGATTACAATTTATCCACTCATCTTCTAGACCTAAGATAAACTCTAGCCTATTCCAAAAGAGGCTGTGTAAAAAGCTATCAGGCTTAAAGCTAGTTACTTCATCGTTTTGTGTTGAGTAAATCTCTAAACTTAGCTCTTTAGTTCCATTTTTATCAAGAGTTTTACTACTAAGTACTACGTTTTGAACCTCTACATCTATATCTATAAAGCCAGTTATAACTCTTTTACTCATATGAAGTGATGTCCAGTTAGTATCTAAGATATGTTCATGCTGGCTTGTGTAAAAAACTCTTTTTATGGAGTTGTATAATTCCTGTTCATTATCTATGTTAAATATTTTTATAGAGATATTGCTATCTTGCTCTATTGTCTCTGTAGCTATTAGTTGTGATGTAAGTAAAAAAGCGCTTATAAAAAAGATTGAAAAAAGTTTCATAATATATCCTAGCTTGAAGTTCCATAGACACCTAGCATCTCAAATGCAAGATAGTCTTGTCTGCTCTTTAGTGAGTCACCTATAACTTTGATGTTATGCTCATGAGAGAACTCTATGATCTGTTTTACTACACTGTGTTTTATACTGTCTTTTTTAAAGTCTTGACAAAAGCTTCTATCTAGTTTTAAGTATGTTGGTTTTAAATCTTTTAGGCTATCAAGATTTAAGTCTGTTGGGTCGTATTTTTTAATCATAGACCCTATGTTTAACTCTTTTAATATGCTGTAGAACCTGCTAAACTCTTCAAAATTACTAGCTACGCTGTAACTAGGTGAGGTAAAGATAATTTTTTGCATAAACTTATTCTCTTTAGACATCTCTTCTAGCCAGGAGATAAAGAGTTTATTTGTTATAGTCGAGACTGATAGAACTATACCTATTTGATGCTCAATCTCTCCTAATTCTATCTGCTCTAATGCTTTTATGATGAGTGCTTTGTCAAACTCAGTCACAACACCAAGTCTCTCAGCCACTGAGATAAACTTTCCTGTTGGGATATTCTCAAAAGTAAAACTATCTATAATAAGAGGTGATATCTCTTGGATAAGAGTTTTTGGTTCTTCTCCAAACTCAACTGTATCATAAAGATATTGTAGTACAAAGTCATTTCTTTTGATGATATCTTTGATACTTCCTTCTAATTTTTTCATAGATTCTGCTTGTTGTTTAAAGTCAACTATATGGTAGAACTTACTCTTTTGCGTAAGTGCACTCTCATAGGCTTCTTGAGCACTTTGTATGTTTGACTCTATTGTTCCATATTGGTCAAAAGGGACTGCACCAAAGTAGATGGAGCGGTCAAAGAAGTAGTATTTATCTACTAGTTTATCTATGAGTGTTAGTATTTCTTCTAAAAAACTCTCTACATTTTGTATGTTTTTTTCATATAAAAGTATAGAAAATTCTCCACCAAAGAACCTGTAGATGGCACCATCTCTCTCTCTTGAACTATTAAAGTAGTGCTGCACGGTCTTTGCAAAATCTTCTATAAGTGAGTTTACAATCTCAGGTCCATGGTTTTTGGTAAAGATACCAATCTTGTCAATCTTTAAGTAGATAACATAACCTTCTCTATTTGAGATAAACATATATTTGAGATCATTTTCAAAGGATTTTTTGTTTGGAAGTCCTGTTAACTCATCACTTCGCTCTTTTTGATAGATGATATCTCTACTAACAGTTAAGTCATTTGTTGTATTTATAAACTTCTTGCTAAGCTCGATAGTGTTTTGGCTTAAAATATCAAGCTCTTTGAAGTTAGTCTTTTGCTCTTTAAAGTTAAGCATCTTGCCTTTTAGCACATTTGTAAGATAGGCATTTAAGTTGCCCATTGAAGCTTTTAAGCTCTTATATATAACAAATCTATAAATCAAGTAAGCAAAAAGAGTTATGATGAAAAGGAGTGTGCCAAGTGCTAACATAAAAGCATCTAGTTTTGCATCTAAGGACTCTTTATCAAAACTATTTTCATATGAGATCCAAAGAGAAAATTTATCTTTATCTATCTTTTGAAGCGTTGTCGTTGAGTAAGAATCACCATTTTGCAAAAACTCAGTTTTTATCTCAAGAGGAACTAAGAAATCTTTTATAACACTATCTTTTATGGCTTGAAATTTTATATTTACACTATGTAACTCCTTTTTATCATCAGCTAGTGTTATTTTGTAAAGTCCTGTGTCAATTATGTCTATCTCTGCTATATTTACGTCTATTGTAACATCACTAACAAACCAATCACTCTCTTTAAGATAGACTTTATCAAGAAGTGTTTTATCACTAAAAGTGTAGTCTTTTAGCTCTAGCTTTGCATCGACTAAGGATGATGAAGTTTGTCGTAAAATATATATAGCATTTTTAAATAGCTCAAGGTTGTTTTGCTCTATGGAGTCTTTAGTAATTTGTAGTAACCTTGACTTTAGCATAGCTTCATCTAATGATGCTCTTGCAAGCTCCCTAGCTTCTATGTGCTCTTTGTACAAATTAGAAGATATTGCAAAAGTAACAATCAAAAAAGCTATGATATATACCAAGGTTTTCATTATTCGTTAAACTTCCTATAGAGTCTCTGTTTTGAAGAGATCTTCTCTATAACTGGCATATACTCTGTTTTTAAACTCCCAAGTGACTCTAGTGCAAAGCTTGCGTCTTCATAAGTAGGATAGACTCCCATCATAAGTTTTACCCACTTTTTATCTTTACCAAAATAAAATGCAAAGCTCTCCTCTGCAATGCCTGCATCTTCTATGATTTTTCCCGCGGTATCCATAGAAGAGAGTGTGGTTATATTGATAGTAAAGCTGTCTTCTGGGGCTGCTAGAAATTTCTCTCTAAAGCTAGTATCAGTTTGAAACTCTAACTCTTTTTTAGCTAGCAACTCTTTGTACCTCTCTAACTCTTTAGCATCTACAAACATAAGTTTTGCAAACTCTTTAAAGCTTTTTTGAACTCTTTTAATAAGCTCTACTTTTATTTTTTTGTTATTTTTTAGTTTTATTTTATCTAACGCGATATCGGCATCTGGCTTGGTTGTAAAGATGCCATAAGCGATATTTGTTTGAATCTTTTTATCATTATAAAACTGATATATAAAAGCACTATCTGCAATACTTAGCTCATCTATCACCTTAAGAGCTTCTATAGAGTTGTCAAACTTAGATATAACTATAGTGTAGTTTTGTGGGTCTTCAAGTAAAAAGTTTTCATGAAAAGACAAGATACCATCAAGCATAGGTTTTTTACTTACAGAGTCTGGTTCTTTTTCTTCTAACATAACTACTTCAACAGGTTTAGTGCTTGTATTTTTGTCTACTATCTCTAAGCTGTCATCTAAGATTACATACTCTTTTTCTTCTTTTAGTAAAGTCTCTTTATGCTCTGCTCTATAAGTTGTTTTTGCTAAATCAAGAAAGCTTTCATTTTCTATATCTATATGAAAATAATCAAGTAGTTCACCTGAGAGACGAAGTATCTCAAAGTAGTCTTTCATACTGTCTTGCTGGTTTCGTATAAGATTTAACTCAGCTGTATTTAACTGTCTTTGAGCCTCAAGAAGAACATATAAATCTTGCTCACCATTTCTAAAACTCTCCCAGTAAGATTCAACCATATTTGTTGTTGCATCTACTTCTTTTTGAGCATTGCTCATATTGTCTTGAAGAGATGTAAGAGATGTGTGAAACTTCTCTAAGCTCCATTTTATTCTTCTAACCTCTGCCTTTTTATCAAATATCTTCTCTTTGATCTTAGAGAAGGCTTTAAGATATTGTTTCTCATCTCTCCCACCGTTGTAAAGGTTATAATTTAAGACAAATTTTGCATAATATTTATCTTCATTATGCTCAAAATCTTCCTTATCTGTTATTTTTTCAACACCTGCCATAAAGTCAACTTTTGGTCTAAAAGCAGATTTTAGTTTTTTGAGACTATACTTGTTGCTTATTACTTGGTACTCTAGTGCTTGTAAATCAGAGTTGTTTACTAAAGAACTCTCTAGCAAACTATCAAAATCTTTAAGCTCAACCTTTATAATCTTCTCGTGTAGATATGCCTCATGAAATACCTCGCCAACAATAAACTCAAAATATTCTAGTGCATTTATGTATGTTGAGTTTGTTCTTGAGTATTGAGATTTGGCATTTGAGACACTTGCTTCAATACTGCTAAGTTCACCTACCGATAAGGCTCCAGCATCATATTTTGTTTTTACTATATTAAATATTTTCTCAAGCTCTTTTATGTTTTTATCACTTGCTTCAAGAGACTCTTTTGAGAACAAAACATCAACATAAGAAGTAATGGCTTTTTGAACTTCTGCTTCTAAGAGTTTTTTAAACTCTACTTTAGAGAGCTGATAGAGAGTTTTGAGTCTTTGTATATCATTGTATGTTTCTCCGCCTGCATAGATGTTTTGAGATAGTCTTAAAGCGTAAATCTCATCACCATAATATTTAGAACCACTTAGAGATTCATCTGATTTTCTATCACCTGGCTTGAGTTGAGTCTTAGTTATAGAGTATGAAGCATCAACAGATGGATAGTAGTTTGCATAAGCGATATCAATATCTTCTTTAGCCTGTATCATCTTTTCTCTTTTAGATTTTACCTTATGACTTGCTAAGAGTGTTTGAAGCACAACATCAATGAGATCAACTTTTTGCATCTCTTTTAAGTCTTTTTTTTCAAGAGAAGTTATCTGCTTATCTTCATTTGTGTCTATTTTGATATTTTTATAGCTTTGTGTAATATCTTCACTTTTAACTATAACTTCATTTGCAAAAGAGCTTAAAGAAAATATGAAAAATATTAAAACTACTATTTTTTGCACTTAAGATATCCTTTATTAAAAATTATCATCTTTTTCTATTTATAAGGATAACTGCATATCCAGACTCATGTTCGACAAGATTGTTTTGTGGAATCTTCTCTTTTAATCTAATTACTACATCATCATTTGCATAGTCTAGTTTACGAATCAAGTTTCTTATATTTAAGATTCTAGATAGTGCTAACTGTTTTGCTACAGATGCACTCACTTGATTTTGCGGCTCTTTTATATAGATGGAGACATAGTGACCAAAATACTTCTCTTTAGCACTAAGTAAAAATTTTTCTATCTCTTTTATAGATTTTTGATCTAAAATAACTTCACTGTTTAGATATTTTATAACCATCCAGTCTTCATAGATAAGATTGTCTTGTTTTGTGTTATTGTTTTCAATGTTACTATAATCCAAACCAGCGCTTATAATTTTTTTCTCTTTTTCTTTCTCTTTTTTTAGCTCAACTTCTGTTATAGCTGTTTTGACAACATCTACACTCTTAACAATGGTCTCTTCTTTTATAGGGACAGTCCCAGTATAAGATATCTTATACTTAAACTGTGAATAGTAAGAGATGTTAATGATAAGAACAAGCATAAACATCAGAATAACCATAATAACCGAAGCAAAAAGATCCACAAATCCTGGCCACGGGTTAAATGGTTCTACCCTTTTTTTTGCCATTCTACTTAAGCCTTTGCATCTAGTTTGCTAAGTAGCTTACTTAACATTTCATTGTTTTTTTCTTGAAGTTCTAGCATTGCTTTTATGCTTCTTCCAGAGTTAACAGTAGCAGCTGAGAGGTCTTCTATGGAGCTAACTAAAGATGATGAACTCTGATAGCTACTTATGTTTAAGTCTTTTATACCAGCTGAGATATTCTCAAGTGCGAGCATCTCATTTTTTGCGGCTTGTGACTCTCCATCTATGCTTTGAGATAAGATTTTTAATATGTTCTCATTTGCTTTGTTTGACTCTTGCATGCTACTTGTAAAGTTGCTTATCTTATCTGTAAAAATCTCCATAATTTGAGACATTGAAGAACCACCACCACTTACTGCAACACCTGATGAGCTTACAGGAGACTCTATAATTAAAGAGCTTATCCAGTCATGTATATCTTCTATAAAGGTAGCTTGATTTTTTTCTAATATGTAGCCCTTTACGCTAAGTATGATAGCAGAAGCCACTCCAAACAAAGATGAGCCAAAACCTATAGACATACCGCTAATAGGGCCCTCTAATCTTCTCATAACTTCACCGAGGTTTACATCACCTTGTAGAGAGAGAACTATTGTCCCCATCTCATTTAGTGATATCAGTAGTCCCGAGAAAGTTCCGAGAAGTCCTATCATCAAACACATACTAACAAAAAAGGTAATAAAGCTTTTTTGATTTATAAACTTCTCTTCAAGCCAGTCTACTACATCAGCTGCTTCGCTATGTGTAAAGTATATATTTTGATGTGATGCTCTTTGTGCAAACATCTTAGCAACATTTTCTGGAAATATTTTATCTATTCCATTTAGGTAAAACTCTAAAGAGCCACCTTTTTTATATCTAACTACTGCAAATGTACCTGTTAGCATTACAAGTTCCATAGAGGCCTTTAAAATAATTACTATTCCGATAGATAGAACTGTAAGTACAGCGATGTTAAACGTTAAGGTTGTGATAAAAAAACCATAAATGGCAGAGAGGTTTGAATATACTATAAAAAATATAAATAACCATAAAATTCCATAAACTTTAAGTATCCGTAATCTACGCATCAGCTAATATCTCCTTAAAGTAAAAACAGTAGTAGTGAGACAATAAGCCCAAGAGTTATCATAACTACTTGATTTGCCATTTTTTGGACCATATTTATAAAGCTACTATCTTGGCTAATACTCTCACCTAAGATGACAAGCCCAATATCTACGCCATTTATATCTCTTATGATTGTTGAGTTTAAAAAGTACTCTTTATCAGATATATAATTTTCCTTAGTGAGGTCTTCTAAAGTTTTATCATCAAGGGCACTAATATATGAAACTATTTTGTTGCCATGCATCTTAATATTTACTATGTGGTTTTTTCCTATATCACTATAGACACCATCTCTGTTTTTTAGTGATAAAAAGGGCAACATTTTCTTATCTAGTAAAAAGGTAAACTCTTTAGCTCTTCTATCAAAACTGTTCTTTACAGAGTAGATGCTCTCTTTTGCTTCAACAATACCAATGACCACATTATCTTTAATGATGGGCGAGAGATATACATAAAAAACACCATCAAAGAGAACTTCTATACCAAAGATATTATTTTTAGTCTGCAAGGCAGAGACTACGGAGCTACGAAGTTTCTCAGTAGTGTTTTGTGCGGAGTAAAACTTAACACTAAGAGTGTTTTGATTTTTTTGAGTTAGTTTTGCTTGTATACTTTCTTCTATCTTTGTAATACTCACAATGTTGTTATCTTGTAGGGCTTGGATAAGAGTTGTATCGTAAGAGGCAAGCATTGAGATCTCTTGAAGTTTTATCTCTTGTAGTTTTTCTAAATCTTTATATGTTTGAACAAACTCTTGAGTTTGACTAGCATAAACCTCTTTTGAGATGTTGTCTGTTGTACTTACTAACATAAATAAAGCTAAGCTTATCCCAGCACAAGCTACAATAAAAACGGTTGTAAACCACAATCTTTTGTTTTGCTTCAATTTAGTCATTAAATTGTTAAGCATCTTTATAAAGCCAAACACTACTCTAATCCTTTTTTGAAGTTGTTAATTTGACACTCTTCATATAGTTTCCTTGGGGCTAATTCATCTTGCTAAAATCTATATCTTAATTTTCTTTTAAACATAAATGTTAAAAATAGTCATTATTGTATCTAAAATGTTCTTATAATTGATAAATATCTCTAAAAAACACTATCTAGTGCTCAGTTAAAGCTCTGTATTTTATATCTTTCATAGGTTTTAGCAAGTAGTGGAGGATAGTTCTTTTACCTGTGAGTATATTTACATTTGCTGTCATTCCTATTAGTATGGGAGAGTCATCATCAAACTTATAGTTATTTGCTCTTACTTTTATGGTGTAAAAGTTTCCACCTTTCTCATCAGTTGAACTATCAGGCGATATACCTATGAGCTTACCCTTTACAAGACCGTATTTTGAGGACTCATAGGCTGTTATCTCTATAAAAACATCTTGACCAGGGTAGATATAAGCTCTATCCGCTGTGTTTATCTTAGCCTCTATCATCAACTCATCTTCTAGAGGTGATATCTCAGCTATGGTCTCACCAGATTTTACAATTCCACCAATAGTGTTATAGTTTATTTTATTTACTATTCCTTTAGTGGGGCTTGTAACTGCTATCCTTGTGTTTCTATCAATATCTGTTTGCATAAGCTCCTGTAGCTTTTTTATCTCAATTTGAACTTCACTGTTTTCTTGAAGAAGCTTAGACCTAATGTCAAGTTTTTTAGAGTTTATCTTGTTAACAAACTCCTTTATTTCTGTTTTTAAAACTGGTATAGTGTATCTTGTCTCTTGTAGCTGAGTGTAGAGTTTTTGTTTTGCGGATAGACTTTGTAGATACTTCTCTTTGGATATTGCACCTTTTTTACTAAGTTCATCTTGGATTTTCATATTTTGCTCTGCTAAGTTATACTCCATAGAGAGATTTTCTAGTCTTACTTCAAGCTCTCTTAATTGAGCCTTTTTTTGGTTAAGTTGCTCTTTTAAAATCGATAATTCTGAGTCATCTCTTCTCTTTTGAGACTCAAATATAGCAATCTCATTCTCTATAATATGAGGGATGCTCTCATAAATATCTTTATCGAAAGTCAACTCTTTTTCATCTTGGAGTAGGGCAGTTATTCTCTTTAGTTTGGCTTGATATGCTGTGAGTTGTATGATGTTTTCTTTCTGTTCTGATATAAAGTACTGGTTTTTAATTCTAAATAAAACCTGACCTTTTTTAACAACATCTCCCTCAGCAACTAAAATATCAGTGATTATCCCACCTTCTAAGTGTTGCAGGAGCCTAGTCTGCCCTGATGGGATAACCTTCCCAACTCCCTTAACACTCTCATCTATCTCAGCATAATAAGACCAGACTAAAAAAACAGTTATAAAAACAATGATAGGAAGCACAAAAAAACGATAGTTCCAACTTCTCTCTTCTAGGTATCTATAGCTCATTGTGTACCTTTTGGCTGGTTTCTAAGCGTCTCTAAAACTTTGTCTCTTGGTCCATCAGCTACAACTCTTCCCTCATTTATAACTAAAATCCTATCTACTAGTTCCAAGGCTGCTAATCTATGTGTGATAACTATAAGAGTCTTGTCTGTCCCTAAGCCACTTTTTAGTTTATCTATAAGCCTTTTTTCTAGTCCAATATCAAGCCCCGAAGTAGGTTCATCTAAGATTAGCATTGCTGGTTGTGAGGCTATTGCACGGGCTAGTGAGACCAAATGTCTCTGCCCAACTGAAAGATTTGAGCCTCTTTCGCCGACTTGAAAAGCATCACCTTTGCCAGATTTTTTAATCAAATCACCAAGTCCAACAAAGTTTACTATCTCTAACATTCTCTCTTTACTGATTGGGCGAAAAAGCTCTATATTCTCTTTTATAGTAGCATTAAATAAAAATGGCTCTTGAGGCATGATGCCGATATTTTGACGAATTTCTACTGGATGAATAGTAGAGATATCATGGTTATCAAGATAGATAGAACCAGATGTTGGCTTATATAGTCCCATCAAAAGATTTAGAAGTGTGCTTTTTCCAGCACCAGTTTGACCTATGATGCCAACTCTCTCGCCAGCTTCTATCATAAAAGAGACATTGTCAATGGCTTTATGTTTGCTCTCATCAAAAGAAAAGGAGACATTTTTAAACTCAACTCTTCCTTTGAGATTTCCAACTCCAGACTCAGCACTCTCTTTGTCTTCCGTTGGTTTTGACATAAACTCATCTATGCGATCTATAGACTCACTCATCTCTTTTACTCTAATAACAATGGCAGATAGACTAACTATAGGCACCATTGCGCGACTAGCAAGCATTGTAACGGCGATAAGTGCTCCAACACTTAAGTTCTTCTCTGATATCTCAAAAACTCCTAAAATAACGACAATAATGACTACAAGTTGTAGCAAAAACTGAGAGACATTCATAGAGAGTGTATGAAGAGACTGTATCCTCATCCCAATGCCATCAGCGAAAGCTACAATATTTCTCCAAAGATGCAATCTTGTGGGAGTTGCGTTGTTTAGTTTGATACTCTGCGTTCCTTGTATAGACTCATAGATAAAGCTATATTTTAGTTGAAGGTTCTCAGAGCTATTTTTACTCAGTTTTGAGATGGGTTTTTGCATTAAAAAATTAAAAAGTATGATAAGGACTGCGAAGATAAAAGGCACAATGGCAATAATAGGCGAGAGAAGATAGATAACTAAGATAGCTATTATAAAAAATGGAAAGTCTATGATTTGAACCATAGACTTGTTTGTAAAAAAATCACGAACCAGCTGGAGTTCTTTAAAAAGATTTGCTTTACTTCCTGACATATATTTGTCATGCTCTGTATCTATAAGCATCATCTTTCGCATCAACTCTTCTTCCCAAAAGAGTCCTAAATCTTTTGAAACATTCTCTATAATGTGGCTTCTTGCATACTTAAGTATGATGTCAAAGATAAGAATGAGTAGAGTTCCACTAGCTAAGACAAAGAGCGTCTCATAAGCCTGATTTGGCACAACTCTGTTGTATATATTCATAATAAAAAGAGGAATAGCAAGGGCAAAAATATTTATAAATAGTGTAAGTATCGCTATCTCAACATATACTCTCCAGTTAGCACGAAGAGGCTCATAAAACCAAGATTTCTTTTCATCTGAATCCATCTGCTTTATATGGTCTGTATCTCTAAATATAAGGAGTGCTTTTTTGTATAGCTTAAGCCCATCAAGGCTAATTTCAAGCTCTTTGTTGTCTGTAGGGTTGAGTATAGTAGCTCTGTCTTTTGTTTTTTTGAGATATACTAAAGGGTTGTCTTTAGCATCAAAGATTATGCAAGGAAGAAAGCTAGTTTGAATAGCATCGGCTTTAATTTCTCTTTGAAGCACGTTTAGTTTAAAACTTTTTAAAACCTCTTTTGCATGAGGTATATCAAAAACATCACTTTTTATAAAAAAAGCACTTATGCTTTTAAAACTAACATCTCCAAAATAAAAATCTAGCACATGCTTAACGCATTTTAACAATGGATCTTTTTTTAAAGTATCTTCTGTTAGCACTGTTGTTTATGTCCTGTTCTTTTAGTTAGTAGTTATTGTATCTAAAAGTAAAGTAAACTTTGATTATTTTAGTCACAATTGATTGCTATAAATATCTTTGATGAAAGTTTTTTTAAACTAATACCAATCTCACTTTGGATACAATCACGAAAATATTTTAAAAATATAAGTAGGATTTGATATGCAAAAAGCAAATATTGAAGGAAAAGTTTGGACTTTTGGAGGAGATATTGACACCGATTTAATAATCGCTGCACGTTATCTTAGTACATCAGTTCCAGAGGAGTTAGCAAAGCATGTTATGGAAGATGCAGATCCTGATTTTGTAAAAAATATGAGCGTAGGCGATGTTATAGTAGCAGGTGAAAATTTTGGTTGTGGAAGTTCACGTGAACACGCACCAATAGCACTAAAAGCAGCAGGTGTAGCAGCAGTTATAGCTCCAACTTTTGCAAGAATTTTTTATAGAAACTCTTTTAATATGGGGCTTCCTATATTTGAACTCAAAGAGAGTGACCAGATTTCACAAGGAGACAGCATAAGCGTGGATATGAACAACGGAACTATCACTAATAAAACTACAAATAAAACATATAACTTTACTCCTATACCTGAGTTTATGCAAGAGCTTATAGACGCTGGTGGTCTGATGAATTATGCTCAAAACGAAATAAAAGGTAAGTAATGAAAAAGTATAAAATAGCACTTATAAAAGGTGATGGGATAGGTCCTGAGATAGTAGATGAAGCTGTTAAAGTCTTAGACGCAGTTGCTTCTTGTAGTGATTTTAGTTTTAGCTATGAAGAGGCTCTGATGGGCGGTTGTGCTTATGATATTGCAGGAGATCCTCTACCAAAAGAGACTATAAATATCGCACTTAATTCAGACGCAGTCCTTTTTGGTGCTATCGGCGGAGAGAAATGGGACACGCTTCCTCGCGAAATGAGACCAGAGAGCGGACTCTTAAGGTTTAGAAAAGAGTTAGGTGTTTATGCAAACCTACGTCCAGCTGTTGTTTATGATGAGCTTATAAATGCCTCATCCCTTAAAGCATCAGTTGTAAAGGGAGTTGACCTTATGGTTGTTCGTGAACTAATTGGTGGAATCTACTTTGGAGAGCCAAAGGGTAGAACAGCAGACAAGGGTTGGAACACTATGGTTTATACTCGTGATGAGATTGTACGCATCGCCCATCAAGCTTTTAAAATTGCAATGCAGAGATCTAAAAGAGTTTGCTCAGTTGATAAAGCAAATGTTTTAGATGTTTCTCAACTTTGGAGAGATACAGTCATAGAAGTCGCAAAAGAGTACCCAGAAGTAGAACTTAGTCATATGTATGTAGATAACGCTGCAATGCAACTCATACGAGATCCAAGACAGTTTGATGTAATGTTAACTGGAAATATATTTGGAGATATACTGAGTGATGAAGCAAGTATGCTCTCAGGCTCTATCGGGCTCCTGCCATCGGCATCAGTTGGAGCAAAGATAGGCGTTTATGAGCCTATCCATGGCTCAGCACCAGATATAGCAGGTCAAGGTATTGCAAACCCGATAGCTACTATTGCATCTGCGTCTATGATGTTAAGATATGGACTTGATGAGATTGCAGCAGCAAAAAAGATAGATGATGCTATTAAAAAAGCACTAAGTGAGGGTTATAGAACTCAAGACTTAGCTCAGTTTGATGCTAAAGAAGTCTGCTCTACTAGCGAAATGGGTTCTATCATCGCTAACTATATAGTTAGATAAAGACTTTAGATGCAGACTCTCACACTAGCCAATATCTATGAACTCCAAGGCTTAAAAGAGGATGCTTTGGAGATTTATAAAAATATCTTGCAAAAAGATCCAACAAATAGCGAGGCTAAAATCGCTATGAAAAGGCTTCAAGGCCAGAGAAAAAAGTTTTCAGATCTAAATACACAAATGAGAGATTTTTTTGTAAAGATGGAGGCTGATGTTGAGTTTAAAGAGTTTGAAAGGTGGTTACTAAAGTCATGGAATTAAAAGATGTAATACTATCAACTTTAGCAGAGATGGAAGATAATGAGACTACAAAAAAAGTTCTCAATAGCTCCATAGAGGTTAAAAAGGTTCAAAGTAAAGATGAGCTAAAGAAACAAACACTCTCATCATCTCCAATAATAAAAGAGAAAAAAGAGTCAGAGCAAGAGATTCAGAAAACTTTTAAAGAAATAGAAAACAGTGATGACTCTGTTTCTATGGAGAGTGAAGAGTCTTTTTTAAACTCTCTTAGAGAGCGAATGTTAGTTCTTTTTGAGGGATTTCAAGCACCAAATAACACGGGCATTGATGCAAAAGTAGATATGACTCTGAACTTTTTAGAGTATGTATTAGCAAACATAGACCTAAGAAAAGAAGAGATTAAAAAAGGAAAACAAAGGTGAGTCAATATAGAGTTTTGATAGATGCAAATGATGAGATGGGACTAGTTCATAAAATATCTAGTGTTTTTTTTAGCCACAACCTAAATATGCTCTCAAACAGTGAGTTTGTGGATAAAGAAAATAATAAATTTTTTATGAGAAGTGTAGTTGATGGAGAGATAGATTTTAAAAGCTTAGAAGCTGATCTCATAAAAACGTTACCAAGTGATGCAAATATAAAACTAATAGACCCTAAAAAGAAAAACATTATCATTATGGCAACAAAAGAGCTTCACGCATTAGGAGATATCCTTATAAGGTATGAAGCGGGAGAGCTAGATGCAAATATATTAGCAGTTATCTCAAACTACGATGAGCTTGAATCTTTAGTAAGTAGATTTAAAATTCCATATATCACAGTTTCACATGAGGGTTGCCAGAGGCTTGAACATGAACAAAAGATTATGAAGTACATCGATAGTTTTAGTGATGTTGATTATATAGTTTTAGCAAAATATATGCGCATCTTAACTCCTAGATTTGTTGAGGCTTATGAGGATAAAATCATCAATATTCACCACTCATTTTTACCAGCTTTTATAGGTGCAAATCCTTACAAACAAGCCTACAACAGAGGTGTTAAAATCATCGGTGCAACTGCACACTTTGTAAATAATAACCTTGATGAGGGCCCAATCATAGCTCAAGAAGTTATCCATGTGGACCATGCTTATAACTGGAGAGATATGCAAAGTTCAGGAAGAGATGTTGAAAAAGTAGTCCTCTCCCGTGCTCTAAAATTAGCACTTGAAGATAGAATCTTTGTGTATGCTAACAAAACTGTCATCTTTTAATGAGATACACTAAAATGAGCAAAGCCCATTTCAGCGGCAGGGACTCTAGTCCCTACAACCCCCTAAAGTTACAAAAACAAGTTTTTGAGATGTGCTAAGGATGGTAAAATTTAATTTAGTTTTGGTAAATCCACAAATCCCTAACAATACAGGTGCAATAGGGCGACTTTGCGTAAATGCAGGTGCATCTTTGCATATTATAAAACCCATAGCTTTTGAAATAGATGAAAAAGCAGTAAGACGGGCTGGACTTGACTATTGGAGTAAGCTTGATCTGCATGTTTGGGAAAATATTGATGAATTTTTTCTTAATAACAAGATAACAAACAATGCTCACTTTGCTACAACAAAAACAGATAGACCATACTTTGAGGCCGAGTTTAAAGAGGGTGATTTTATCTTTTTTGGAAGTGAAACCGCTGGAATAGATGAAAAAATCCTAAACAGATTTAAAAGTCAAACCATAACTATACCCATGACAAATGATGGAAGAAGTTTAAACCTAGCAATAAGTACAGGCATAGTTTTATACGATGCCATCAGACAAAACTACACTAGCTTTAAGGAAGTATAATGCACCCAATCATAGATACTATTATGGTTATTCTTTTTGTTATTTTTATGATATTTATCTTTGGAGGCTATCATAAAAATAAATCTGCTCAAAGAGAAGCCGAATTTAAAAGAAAAGAAGAGAACAAAAAAAGTGAGATAAAAGAGACTAAAAATTAACTTAGAAAATCTTACTCGCTAAAAAACCAACATAACTTTCAAATCGTTCAAATAAATCTTGTGCAATTTCAATTTTCATAACAAATCCTTTATATAATTTATAAAATAATACACAATTTTACAAGTTTTATATAAAAGTATGACAAATTGCAAAATATACTTTGACATAATGGCAAAAACTTAGTATAGTGTTAAAAAATCTAGGAGACATGACATGAAAAACTTTTTAGATATTGTTGAAGAGATAAAGAGTATCATCTCAGCAGAAGTTGGTTCAAAAAAGATTTTTGATAAAGATGTAGCGGATGTTTTAGGGGTTTCGCAGATGAACTTTGCAACTATGAAAAAGAGAAATAAAGTCCCATTTGGTGAACTTATGGATTTTTGTGCAGTAAGGAAGATATCTATAAACTGGATGCTCTATGGTCAATCACCTGAGAGTTTGGTAGAGGCCACTAACAAGTTTTACATGGTTAGGTATCTAAGCGAGGTTAATGCATCTGCTGGTGGTGGAGCTGATATACAGTGTGAAGATATAGAAGAGTTAGAGATTCCTGAGAGTTTTGTGGCTATTTTAGGTGGAGAGAGCGAGCTTAAAAACATAGAAGCTCTCAATGTTACAGGCGATTCTATGGAGCCAACTTTTAGCTATAATGATATCGTTTTTATAAATAGAGCAAAGACTGATTTGCAAAGGGGTGGAATCTTTACTATTAGAACAGAGGCTGGACTTTTTATAAAAAGAGTTCAAAAACGTATAGATGGTAAGATAGATATAATTTCTGACAATCCAGTCTACTCAACACAAACACTAAACCCTAACGAGATAGAGGTTTTAGGTAGAGTTGTTAGTAGATTTGGGGATGTTGATTAGGATAGAACTTTGAGATATATTGTTTTAGTTATAGTTAGTCTTTTTTTTATCTCTTGTGCAACAAAAGAGAGTACACTTGTAAAGTCTGAGAAAAAGAGTAAAAAAAACATAGAGATATATGAAGTATCAAACATCCCTCAAGATGTGGAATTTTTCACAAAAAATGCACCAAAAGATAGAGAAAAAGAGAGTGTTCAATCTCAATATGAAAAGTACTATTTTAGCGTGTGGAATTATGAAAAGCCTAGAGCTTCTCTTGAGAGTATTAAGTGGCCACTTAGAGTTTACGGAGTAAAAAATAGTTATGCAGAAAATTTTCATCCAATAAGTCAAGAGTTTTTTGATGAGATGCAAGAAAATTCAAACTTTGATGAGTATGGTTCTCTTAATGCTAACGCAATAACTCTAAGGCATGTAGATATGAGAATTTTTCCTACATCAAAACCACTACTAAAAGATCCAAACTTAGCTGGAGAGGGTTTTCCGTTTGATTATTTGCAAAACTCAACCCTTGGTGCTAATAAACCTCTTTTTGTATCTCACTACTCAAAAGATAGGGAGTGGCTTTACGCTTTTAGCAGTTTTGCCTCAGGTTGGATAAGGTCTAGCGAAGTTGTTTTCTTAAATAAAAAGCACACAGATGCATGGCAAAAAGCACAGCAGATATTTTTCATAAAAGACAAGCAAGCAATATACGACTCAGAGGGAAATTTTCTTTTTTCTTCAAAGCTAGGAACTCTTTTAGCCCTTATTTCTGAAGAAGAAGATTATTTTATAGCACTAGCCATCTCTTCATACAAAAACTCAAAACCACTGTTTGAGAGAGTGAAAATCTCAAAAACCATTGCAAAAAAAGAGGTATTAGATTTAGATAGAGACTCTCTAAGAGCTGTTATGAGTGAAGTCTTTAAAGATAATTATGGCTGGGGAGGTATGTATGGGCAAAGAGATTGTTCATCTATGCTAAGAGATATGTTCGCTCCTTTTGGTATCTGGCTCCCTAGAAACTCAAAAGAGCAGGCTAGAATAGGTGAAGTTATTAGCTTAGAAAATTTGAGCGATGATGAGAAAATCTATACAATAATAGAAAAAGCTATACCTTTTGAGACACTTTTATACATAAGCGGTCATATAGTTCTTTATGTAGGACTTTTTGATGATGAGATAATTGTTTTTCATAACACTTGGGGTGTAAAAACCATAGAAGATGGAGTTAAGGGTAGGGCAGTTATTGGAAAGACTATCTTTAGTACGTTAGAGTTTGGAAATGATTTACCAAACTATGACAAAGAGTCTAGCATACTAAGAAATCTAAAGAGTATGAATATCTTAACACGCTAGATACAAAATCATTTAAGCTTTTATATCTAGGAGCGAGCCTAGCATCTCATCTTGTGTTTTTATAGAAGTTACATTTGCCGCAGTTGCACTTTGGACTACTAACTGATCTGGAATCTCTTTAGCTAAATCTGTTTGACTCTTTATAGAACCAGTATCATCAGCCACTCTAGTATTGGCAGTAATTAAACTACTGTTGCTTGACATTCTTGTATCTGATGGAACAAACTTGTCTGTGTTTACATTTGCTATATTGTTAGCGTTTGTATTCATCATGCTTTGATGAGCGGTTATTGACGAGATATTGTTTGAGATATTCATGAAAGCTCCTTTTTTATCTTTACAAAGACTATTTGGTTACATTTCTCATTATAGTCTTAGTTTTCTAAAAGTTTGTTTATAAGTATAAAGTAGATAAAAAGCACATCTGAGATGGAGTATCAGATGGGCTTGAGGTTTTAGTGAAGCTCAGAGTTTAATTTTATCTCTTTAGTTGAGCGAGAAGCTGTAATCTCTCCAGTTAAAGAATTTTGTCTAAAATGAAGACCATTTAATCCTGCTAAATGTTTAGCTTTAAAAACTTCGCCCTGCATGGTTAAACCCTTGTTTACTTCTTGTATTTTAACTAATTCTTTTGGATATATTCCAACTTTAGTTCCCTCTAGTATTGCTAAGCCTGCATCTATAATACATCCATCTCCTAGTGGGATACCACAAGTAGAGTTTGCGCCTAGAAGTGTGTTTTTGCCAATGGAGATAGGGTTACCATCAGTTCCACTAAGTACTCCAAGTATTGACGCTCCACCACCTATATCAGAACCATCACCAACGATAGCAGAGCTAGAGATTCTTCCCTCGATCATGACAGAACCAGTTGTTCCAGCATTAAAATTTACATAAGAAGCTCCCGGCATTACTGTAGTTCCAGCTGCTATTTGAGCACCAAATCTTACTTTTGAAGTCTCCAGTATCCTAGTGTTATCTTGTGGGATGATATGCTGTAAAAATCGTGGAAATTTATCTACAAAGTCTATATGAGGATACTCATTTGCAAGTTTTAACTCTATCTCAAACTCTCTTAAATACTCAAGCTCTATTGGTTGCCCATTTGACCATGCAACATTAGGCAGTGCACCAAAAGCACAATCTAAGTTGATGCTTCTAAGCTCAACTTTTGCTTGGCTAATCGCATATAGCTTTAAGTAAGTAGCCTCAACACTTTTTAGTGGCTCATCTCTAAAGATAAATGTTACTTTAAACTCGCCCTCTAAAGAGCCGCTATTCATTATCTGATTATAAAGTGCTGAGACAACTTGAATGTTTTTATGTGCATCTCCATAGGCTTCATCAGAGTAGGGTGTAAAAGAATTTAAACAACTCTTTAAAAAAGCTGTATTTATATCGCATACAACTTCACTCTCACTAAAGTCTACTTCTATACCCTGCTCACTTAGTGCTTTTATAAAGATAGCCGCACTACCAAAATTTTCATTCCAGTTAACTATAGGATATGTAGCTTGAAGTGTTTTTTGTATGTTTATCTGACCTAAATCGACCCTTGTTATACCAAAAGCTATTGGATCTTTGTAGTTTGGGATACTCTCTTTTATATTTTTTATCAGCGCTTTAAAGGCATCTGTTGTTTGCAGTATTTCCATAGTTTCTCTCTTTATATTTTGTTAAAAAGATTATACTAAAAAAAACTACTAACAAAATTTATATATCATATATTCTAGGTTATAATAACTTTGAAATTTTAAGATAAAAAGAGAATATGGTGCATAATTGGATAAAAATTTTAAAAAATAATGATTTTATAGGTGCTAAAAAGTATATAAAGAGTGGCGCAGATGTAAATGATGCAAATGATACTGGAGAGTCAGTCCTAGCTTGCGCTATTAGAAATAGATGCGATATGGATTTGTTAATGCTACTTATTCAAAATGGTGCAGACATTTATGACTTTGATGATGAGGGTGTTAGTATCTTTGATATGTCCGTGAGTTATGACAATATTGATATAGTCAATTTTTTATTAGAACAAGGTATAGATGTAAACTCTACAAACAGAAAAAGTAGATTTACTCCTCTTATGGCAGCTGTATCTTATGGTCGCATAGAGATTGTAAAACTTCTTTTAAAGCATGGTGCAGACAAAGAAGCAGTAGATGCTAAAGGGTTCTCTTGTATAGATTTTGCAAGAAAGATGAATAAAAAAAGTATGCTAGTTATACTAGATTATGATGAAAATGCGCCAAAAAACAAGGCTTACGCAAGATAGTTTTTATCTGTTTTTGTAGTAGTGGTACCGATGGCCGGACTCGAACCGGCAAGCCGTGAAGCGGTTGATTTTGAATCAACTGAGTTTACCAATTTCTCCACATCGGCTAGTAAAAGAAGTGAGAATGATAGTGATATAATCCTTAAAAGTAAATAACTTTTGGTCGATTGTAGGCTATGGAACTTTTATTGCTTTGAGCATAGCTATAAAGAGTTTATAAGAATAGCAGTAAACGGAGGTGCGTTATGCGAGTTACATCTAGTATGTACTATGAAAGTCTCTATGGAGCAAACAATTCCAAACTTAGCAAGGAGCTCTTTGATGTAAATAAACAGATAGCATCAGGGCTTAAAATTCAATACGCAAAGGATGATGTTAGAACATTTGCTGAGACTATGAGACTCGATAATGAACTCTCAACTATTGGGCAGATTAAAAAGAGTACTCAAAGTGGATATAAGCTCTCAAACCAAACAGATGTTGTTTTAAATGAGTTTGGTACCACCATGGATAAAATGAGAACACTCTTAATTCAAGCTGCAAATGATGCTCAGAGTGACACCTCTTTAGATGCTATAGCAAAAGAACTTAGAGTTATAGAAGATCATCTAAAAAATCTATCAAACACGTCTATTAATGGACAATATCTCTTCTCAGGAACCGCGGTAGATATAAAACCTATATCCGATGATGGAACTTACAATGGTAATGATGGCTCACTAAAGGCATTTTTAGGCTCAAATTCACAACAGCAGTACAATATTTCAGGTGATGATCTCTTCTTAGGAGAGGAAGTTTTAACCAAAAGGACTATTACTACCAATGTGATGCAATCAAATTTAAGCAAAAAGTATGATTTTGCCAGTGGAGCTGACAATGAAACACTACCAACACCACTAAAACAGAGCGATACTATTCGTGACATGATGGGAGATAATGACAATAGTTCAGTCCCTGCAAATGATCACTATTTTTACATCAGAGGTACTACAAGCAGTGGTGAAGCAATCAAGTCAAAAGTCTCTATGCAGGATGATGATACTATAGAAGAACTACTAAAAAAAATAGGTGAAGAGTTTGGAAATACACCTAATCTAGATGTTGTAAATGTTAGCTTAAATGATAATGGGCAGATTGTTATAGAAGATAAAATAAAAGGCTCTAGCAAACTTGATTTTCACATGGTTGGAGCAGTTGATTTTACTGGTGGAGCTGCTGCGGATGTAGTTGATATAGATGCTTTAGATGGTGGAGAAAATGATTTTAATAAAATTATGAATGGGACAAGCACAAATCCAAATCTATATGTAAAAGAGTTTATTAAATCTGGTTACACTCCTGCTAATGGAGCTGCTTCAAATATAGAAGGATTGGTTTATGATAGAACTGCTTTTGATAAAAAAGGTTCTAGCTTAACATCAAACATACCTCAGATAGTAAAAAATTATAATACTTCAACCACACCACCTACGAAATTAACACAAAATGCTTTTGCAACACCATCTACAAAGATATCTGATGTAGCAGATTTATCACAAGGAACTGCTGATACTCTAGATGGAACTCAGTTTACTCTCAGTGGAACAAATGTAGCAGGTGGTGCTTTTACTGCTCAAATAGACTTTGCAAGTGCTGGTTCAACATTTTCACTAGATGGAGGTGTTACAAACTATGATATTTTTGACATGAGTAATCCTAGGGTTGCTGTTGATGCTGATGAGATGACATATCAGCAGCTGATGGATGTTGTAAATATGGTTGTAACTAATAATATTCCAACCTTAAACACCGAAGCTGATTATGATGCAAAAGCAAGTGACTCTAAATTGCAAGGAGATACTTTTTTAACTTATGATGGAAAGATAAAGTTTGAAGAGATAGGAACTGCACATACAAATGCAACTCTCTCTATGTATGATTCAAATAGTGATGATTTTGCAATAGGTGCAGACTCTTCTGTTTTATCGTTTAACTCAAACAACGCACTTACTATTACTGATCCAAAAACAGACTTTTTTAAAGAGATAGATGAGATGATCACGGCAGTTGAAGATCATAAAAACTACCCTGATGCATCAAGAGGAAGTCTTAGAAGTATAGGAATAGAAAACTCCATAGCCAAAATGGATGAACTTCAAGAACATGTAACAAGAACACACTCAAAGGTAGGTTCTCAGTCAAATGCACTAACACTCTCACAAGAGAGAGCGGAACTCTTAGAGATAAGCACAATGACTCTTCGCTCATCTGTGATAGATACAGACTTAGCTGAGGCCTCTCTTACTTTAACTCAGTTACAGTTAAACTATGAAGCAATGCTCTCAACTATTGGAAAAGTTTCAAAGTTAAGTCTTGTAAATTACTTGTAAACTAGTGTGCATTTTTTATTGCATATTGCCAAAAAAGTTCCTTAGTGGAACAATTTTGGCTATACTTCATCTATAATAATCATCCACATTTTAAAGGCAACTCGTTTTGAAAGAGACTCTATTTATCATCACATTTGGAATATTAATCTACCTAGGTTTTGCAACCATTTTTGGAGATAGCGGGCTAATGGGCAGTTATGGCTCTATCTTTGCATCTTATAATCAAAAATACTTTGGATATGTCTCTTTTGTTTATATTTTAGTTCTGCTCTTTCCTCTTTATTATGTTTATAGAGATACATCTTATAGTCTTAGAAAACTAGAGCTAGCTTTAGCGTCCTTTTTGATATTTTCATCATTTCTTTTAGCTCAAGCTATACTTATAACTGATGAGTTAAGGGGAGTTGCAGGTGGCGAGTTTGTTGACTTTCTAGCTCCATATATTGGACTTTTTGGGCTTTGGGTGTTTTGGTTTATTATCACTTGTGTATCTGTTCTTATGTTTTTAGATAAAAGCATATATGAGATAGCATCAAGTATCTCTAAGATGTTTAAAAGCAAAATAGAAAAAAAAGAGTGTGTAGAAGAAGATGACTATAGCATCTATGATGAACCAAGCTATACAAGAGAGAGTTTTGATAAAAATACAGATAAACAAAACAAGACAGAAGAACTTAAAAAAGATGATACAGTTTTTCAAGAAGCACAAAAAGAGATAGAAGAAAAAAAACTTGATAGTACGCCACAAAACATACTAGAGGTTGCAGCAAAGATAAAAGAGAAGAAAAATGCTTTAGTTGTTGATGAGTTAGAAGAAAACAGAAAACTTTTAGAGTCAATGGAGAGAGGTGAGGTTGAAAAGCCGAAAAATTTTATCCTCCCATCAGTAGATTTTTTAAAAAAAGTAGATGTAAAGTCTCATAGTGTTGATGAGAGTGAGCTTGATGATAAGATTCGTTATCTTATAGAAAAACTTGCTCACTTTAAGATTGAGGGTGATGTTGTAAGAACTTACGCAGGTCCTGTTGTATCTACTTTTGAGTTTAAACCAGCTGCAAACGTTAAAGTTAGTAAGATTTTAAATCTTCAAGATGACTTAGCTATGGCACTCTCAGCGGAGACTATCCGAATCCAAGCACCTATCCCTGGAAAAGATGTAGTTGGCATTGAGATACCAAATGAAACGGTTGATACTATCTACCTCAGAGAACTACTTGATTCTAAGCTATTTAAAGAGTCGGCATCTCCACTTACAATTGCTTTGGGTAAAGATATAGTTGGAAAACCTTTTATTACTGATCTTAAAAAGCTACCGCATCTTCTCATTGCTGGAACGACAGGAAGCGGTAAGAGTGTTGGAATAAATGCTATGATACTCTCGCTTTTATATAAAAACTCTCCAGACCAGCTAAGGCTATTGATGATAGACCCTAAGATGCTAGAGTTTTCTATCTACAATGATATCCCACATCTTCTTACCCCAGTTATCACAAAAGCAAAACAAGCTATTGTAGCTCTAAATAACATGGTCTCAGAAATGGAACGCCGTTATGAACTTATGAGTGAGACAAGAACTAAAAATATAGAAAACTATAATGAGAGAGTTAAAAAGGAGGGTGGTGAACACTTTCCTTACATAGTAGTTATTATAGATGAGTTAGCAGACTTGATGATGACAAGCGGAAAAGATGTTGAACACTCCATAGCTAGACTTGCTCAGATGGCAAGAGCCTCAGGCATCCACTTAATAGTAGCTACTCAAAGACCATCTGTTGATGTTGTCACTGGGCTTATAAAAGCAAATCTGCCATCTCGTATATCATATAGAGTTGGACAAAAAGTAGATAGTAAAATCATTTTAGACCAAATGGGTGCAGAGTCACTTTTAGGTCGTGGAGATATGCTCTTTACGCCACCGGGATCAACAGGACTTGTAAGACTTCACGCTCCGTGGAGTTCAGAGAGTGAAATAGAAAAAATCGTAGAATTTATAAAGTCTCAAAGAGATGCTAACTACGATAAGAGCTTTTTAGTAGAAGATGATGATTCAGATGCAAGCTCAAAAGGCGAAACATATGAGGAGTTAGATCCTCTCTATGAAGACGCAAAGAGCGTAGTTGTAACAGATAGAAAGACTTCTATCTCATATTTGCAAAGAAGGCTTCAAGTCGGCTATAATAGATCAGCTAGAATAGTAGAGCAACTAGAGGGCGAGGGCGTGCTATCTTCCCCAAATGCTAAAGGGGTTCGTGAGATATTATAGTGCCTAATCTAGGGGTGTTTTTATTTCACTCTATCTATCTATCTTGTAATGCAAAATAAAAATTTATAACTCTCTAGGACTTATCATATTTTCTGGCACTACCCACTCTTTAAACTGCTCTTCTGTTACAAGCTCAAGCGCTAAGGCAGCTTCAAGCAAAGTAGAACCATCTTTGTGAGCTTTTTTAGCTATCTTTGTAGCGTTATCATATCCTATATGAGAATTGAGTGCTGTTACAAGCATAAGTGATTCATCTCTTAGTTTTGCTATACGCTCTTCATTTGCTGTTATTCCTACTATACATCTTTTAGTAAAACTTTGGCATCCATCACTAAGCAAGCGGATTGATTGTAAAAGATTGTAGATCATAACTGGTTTAAATACATTTAGCTCAAAATGTCCATTTGAGCCTGCTATGGAGATAGTTGTATGATTTCCCATAACTTGTGCAGATATCATTGTTAGAGCTTCACTCTGTGTAGGATTTACTTTTCCAGGCATGATGGAAGAGCCGGGTTCATTCTCAGCTAGACTTATCTCCCCAATCCCACACCGTGGTCCAGATGCTAAGAAACGAATATCATTAGCTATTTTCATCATGCTAACAGCAGTAGTGTTTAAGGCTCCACTTGCTTCAACGATAGCATCATGAGCAGCAAGTGCTTCAAACTTATTTTCTGCGGTGACAAAAGCAATATCCATAGTTTTAGCAACCTGCGTGGCAAATGCTTTATCAAAACCTTTTATAGAGTTCATTCCAGTGCCAACAGCAGTTCCTCCTTGTGCAAGTTGCATAAGAGCAGGGAGTACGGCTTCAACTCTGCGAATAGAGTTGGCTACTTGTGCACTGTAACCTGAAAACTCTTGACCTAATGTCAAAGGCGTTGCATCTTGAGTATGTGTTCGACCTATTTTTACCAAATGCTCGAATGACTTAGACTTTTTATCTAACTCCTCATGCATATATTTTAAAGCGGGTAGTAGTTTGTTTATAATCTCTTCAACTGCTGCTATATGCATAGCAGTAGGAAATACATCGTTTGAAGATTGACCCATATTGCAGTGATCATTTGGATGAACTGGATCTTTAGAACCAATGACTCCACCTAGAATCTCTATGGCACGATTAGATATGACTTCATTTGCGTTCATGTTACTTTGAGTGCCAGAACCTGTTTGCCATACAGACAGGGGAAAGTGCTCATCAAACTTCCCCTCCATAACTTCACCGGCTGCTTCAATAATTGCTTCTGCTATCTTAGCATCTAAGAGACCAAAATCCATATTTACTTGTGCGCATGATTGTTTTACTATTGCTAAAGCTCGCACGAGAGATTTGGGCATCGTCTCTATTCCTATTGGAAAGTTTATAAGTGAGCGAGCAGATTGTGCACCGTAGTACATGTTTGAGGGCACTTCAAGCTTACCAAATGAGTCGCTCTCTTCTCTAAATAAGTTCATACTATTCTCCATTACTAATATATAAAGTACATAATAACATAAAAAGTTGTGTAAAAAAGTTCCGTAGAAGTTTCACTATGTTACTAAAGTTAACATATTGATTTAAATAAAACTAAAATATGTGTATTATAGTAACACTGTTTATTTTGAGCTTACTTATTAGGTTATAATCGTTGCAAATTAAAATATAGGACTAACTATGGCATTTATGCAAGATTATAAAGCACATGTAAATGAAAGAGAAGCACTAGGTGTTCCTCCTTTACCACTAAGTGCAGAGCAAACGGCAGAAGTTATTGAGCTTATCAAGAGTGATTGCACAGATGAACTACTTGAGTTACTTACAAATCGCGTATCTCCTGGAGTTGATGATGCAGCTTATGTTAAGGCAGCATTTTTAAATGATATTGCTAATGAGAGCGTTAAAGTAGATGCTATATCGCCTCAAAGAGCAGTTGAAATGCTGGGCATGATGTTAGGCGGGTACAATGTAAAGCCTATGATAGATGCATTGAAGTCTTCAAATAAAGATGTAGTTGGTGCAGCTACAAAAGCCCTATCACACACACTTCTTGTTTATGATGCGTTTAATGATGTAGAAGAGTTGCATAAAGCTGGCAACAAGGCTGCAACAGAGGTTATGACTTCATGGGCAAATGCAGAGTGGTTCACTTCAAAACCAAAACTCTCAGATAAGATTACAGTAACAGTCTTTAAAGTAGATGGTGAGACAAACACAGATGACCTCTCTCCTGCATCAGAAGCTTTTACTCGCTCAGACATTCCAGTTCATGCTAACTCTATGCTAACTGCTAAGATGGATGACCCTATAGGCATCATAACAGAGCTCAAGAAAAAAGGTAACACTGTAGCTTATGTTGGAGATGTTGTTGGAACTGGAAGTTCAAGAAAATCAGGCATAAATTCAGTTCAGTGGCACATGGGAGAGAGTATCAAGGGCGTTCCAAATAAAAAAACCGGTGGTGTGATTTTAGGTAGCACAATTGCACCAATCTTCTTTGCAACCGCTGAGGACTCTGGCGCTCTACCACTAGAGCTTGATGTTTCAGAGATGGAAATGGGTGATGTTATAGAGCTTTACCCATATAAAGGTGAGGCTCATAAAAATGGTAAGTGCATTGCAACTTTTAAGCTAAACCCTAACACTATAACTGATGAAGTAAGAGCAGGGGGGCGTATCCCTCTTATCATCGGTCGGGGGCTTACTTCTAAAGCTCGTAGTGTTTTAGGGATGCCTCAAAGTGATATCTTCTTAACAGCTGAGCAACCTGCTGATAATGGCAAAGGTTATACTTTAGCTCAAAAAATGGTAGGTCGTGCATCAGGACTAGATGGTGTTCGCCCAGGTATGTATGTAGAACCTGAGATGTCAACTGTTGGTTCTCAAGATACAACTGGACCAATGACTCGTGATGAGATTAAAGAGCTCGCAGCACTTGGCTTTAATGCAGACTTAGTTATGCAGTCATTTTGTCACACAGCAGCTTATCCAAAGCCATCAGATATAACTATGCATCACACCTTGCCAGATTTTATCTCAAACCGCTCGGGTGTAGCGCTTCGTCCAGGTGATGGAGTTATCCACTCATGGTTAAATAGAATGGTTTTACCTGATACTGTAGGAACTGGAGCAGATAGCCATACTCGTTTTCCAATAGGCATCTCTTTCCCAGGAGGCTCAGGGATAGTCGCTTTTGCTGCTGTAACAGGTTCTATGCCACTTACGATGCCAGAGTCTGTTCTAGTACGCTTTAGTGGAGAGATGCAACCAGGTATTACACTTCGTGACCTTGTAAATGCTATACCACATAAAGCTATTAAAGAGGGACTTTTAACAGTTGAGAAAAAGGGTAAGAAAAACATCTTCGCAGGACGCATTTTAGAGATCGAAGGACTGCCAACTTTAAAAGCTGAGCAAGCATTTGAACTCTCTGATGCATCTGCTGAGAGAAGTGCGGCAGCTTGTACGGTTCTACTAGACAATGAGCCAGTTATCGAGTACTTAAAATCAAATGTAACTCTACTAGAGTCTATGATAGAAGCTGGATATGAGGATAAAAGAACACTTCAGCGAAGAATAGACAAGATGAAAGATTGGTTAGCAAATCCTAGCCTAATGAAGCCAGATGCAGATGCAGAGTATGCAGCAGTTTTAGATATTGATTTAAATGAGATTAAAGAACCTATCTTAGCTTGTCCGAATGATCCAGACGATGTTGCGACGCTAAGTGAAATCTTAGCATCTGATAGACCTCACAAGATAGATGAAGTCTTTGTTGGTTCATGTATGACAAATATCGGTCACTATCGTGCTTTAGGCGAAGTGCTAAGAGGCGAGGGTCCTGTTCCTACTAGACTCTGGGTTTGCCCTCCAACTAAGATGGATGAAAAACAGTTAACAGAAGATGGATACTACGCTATATTTGGTGCAGCAGGTGCAAGGACTGAGATACCAGGATGTTCACTCTGTATGGGTAATCAAGCAAGAGTTGCAGATAATGCTATAGTGTTTTCAACTTCAACTCGTAACTTTGATAATCGTTTAGGTAAAGGCGCTCAAGTATATCTAGGTTCAGCAGAACTAGCGGCTGTTTGTGCGATTTTAGGTCGTTTGCCAACTGCCGAGGAGTATATAGAAAAAACTAAAAAGATTGTTGGAAAAGAGGGTGAGATTTATAAATATCTAAACTTCAACCTTATAAAAGACTATAAACTAGCTTAAGTTTTAAAAGATGGAGTTAAATCTCCATCTTTTAATCTCTGATAATATCAAAATCTAGTGGATACTTTGGTATAAAGATTTCTTGATTTATATCTTTGTTTTGCACTTGACTCTCAAATACAATTTTCACCCTGTTTTCAAATTCATCTATATATGAGATTGATTCAATAATCTCTTCGCTTGTAGTTATAGTAAATATTTTATTCTCAAAATTAGCTTCATACGTACCTTTTTTTATCTCTTTAGCATTTTTTATCATGTTAAAAAAATCCAAACTAGAGCCTATACTTCTTATAATGACTTGCTCTATCTCAGGCTCAACTATAATTACCTGATGGCTATTTATGAAAACATCTTTTTGAATAGGTTCTTTGTAGCTCCATAGTGCATTTTGTGGTTTGGAAGCACTTATGTGACCTTTATAAGTTAGAGTTTTACCTTTATCATCAGTAACACTTTGAGTAAAGGAAGCATCAAAAGAGTCAATCTTATCAAATGATGCAAAGCTAAGAGAGAAGCTTAAAAGTAGTATATATAAATGTTTCACGGAAGTTCCTTTTTTACAAAATTATATCTAAGGGCTTGTTTACATACTAGCTAGTCACAAAGTTTAAAATATAGCATTTTGGGATTTATGCTTATTATTATTATTAGTGTGTTAAAATGTCGCCAATTTCGATGATTGGAATGCACTAGTGTGTAACAATCTGTATATAAGGTTGAGGATGCTACAGGCATTAATGGGTAAGATCTTTGGTACTTCAAATGATCGCGAACTAAAAAAGTACGCTAAAAGAGTAAGAGATATAAATGCTCTAGAGGGCAAGTATGAAGCTTTAAGTGATGATGAGTTAAAAAGTGCATTTAACGAGTTAAGAAGCAGTGTTTTAGATGGTGCTAAGAGTTTAGAAGATGTTTTAGAAGACTCTTTTGCAATCACTAGAGAAGCGAGCAAGAGAGTCTTAAATATGAGGCACTTTGATGTCCAGTTAATTGGTGGTATGGCTCTGCATGAGGGTAGAATCGCTGAGATGAAAACAGGTGAGGGTAAGACACTTGTTGCAACTCTTCCTATAGTTTTAAATGCGATGACTGGCAAGGGTGTTCACTTAGTTACTGTAAATGACTACCTCGCATCAAGAGATGCTACTGAGATGGGAGTTTTATATAACTTTTTAGGTTTTTCTGTTGGAACTGTACTTGAGAGCAATTCTACGCCAGAAGAAAAGATAGAAGCTTACAAGTGTGATATTACTTATGGTACAAACAATGAGTTTGGATTTGACTATTTAAGAGATAACATGAGTTACTCAGCTGAACATATGGCTCAAAGAAATCACAACTTTGTCATAGTCGATGAAGTCGATAGTATTCTCATTGATGAAGCTAGAACTCCGCTTATAATATCAGGTCCAACAAACAGAACCCTAGAAGACTATAAAGTAGCTGATGGTATAGCTATGCAACTCAAAAAAGATGAGCATTTCACTGTTGATGAAAAAGATAAAGTAGTTCTTATAACAGAAGAGGGGATTACAAAAGCAGAAGAGCTTTTTGGTGTTGAGAATCTCTACAGTGTTGAAAATTCATCTTTGCCACATGCACTTGACCAAGCTCTAAAGGCGAACTATCTTTTTGAAAAAGATGTAGATTATGTTGTAAATGATGGCGAAGTTGTTATCGTTGATGAGTTTACAGGAAGACTTAGTGAGGGTCGTCGCTTTAGTGAGGGACTCCATCAAGCACTCGAAGCAAAAGAGAATGTTGAGATTAAAGAAGAGACTCAAACTCTAGCAGATATAACATTTCAAAACTACTTTAGAATGTATGATAAACTAGCTGGTATGACAGGTACTGCTGAGACTGAAGCTACAGAATTTGCACAGATTTACTCTCTTGATGTTGTCTCTATTCCTACAAATATTCCCATCACAAGAAAAGATCTTAATGACCTTATCTATAAAACAGAAAAAGAGAAGTTTGCAGCTGTGATAGAGACTGTTAAAAAGTTATCAAAAATAGGTCAACCTGTACTAATAGGTACTGCTTCTATTGAAAAATCAGAAGCTTTGCATGAAGTACTAAAAAAAGAGAAAATTGCACATACTGTTTTAAATGCTAAAAACCACGCTCAAGAGGGTGAAATCATCAAACACGCTGGAGCTAAAGGAGCAGTGACTATTGCTACAAATATGGCTGGTCGTGGTGTCGATATTAAAGTTAGTGATGAAGTAAAAGCTCTTGGAGGTCTTTACATCATAGGAACTGAGAGACATGAAAACCGCAGAATAGACAACCAACTTCGTGGTCGTTCAGGTCGTCAAGGCGATGCTGGAACTACTCAATTTTACTTATCACTTGAAGATAATCTCCTTCGCATCTTTGGTTCGGATAAGATAAAGTCTATCATGGAGAGACTTGGAGTTGAAGATGGAGAGTATATAGAGTCAAAAATGGTTACTCGTGCGGTTGAGAAAGCTCAAATGAAAGTTGAAAATATGCACTACGAGGGTAGAAAGCAGATAGTTGAATATGATGATGTAGCAAATGAGCAGAGAAAAATCGTTTACAAGTTTAGAAATCAACTCTTAGATAAAGAGTATGATATTCACTCAAGAATAGATGCTATTAGAGTTGAGTATATTAATAATCTACTTAATATTTGTGGTATCTTTGATGGTGGTGACAAGGATGATTTTAATCTTAAAAAAGTCTCTGAGATTTTAAAAGAAGAACTAAACTTTGATTTAGATGTAGAGCAACACTCATCTTTAGAGTTTGAAGAGCTTCATGATAAACTAGTAGAAATTGCAAAAAAATCTTATGATGACAAGATGAGCGTTTTAGAAGATGATATTCGCTCAGATATTGAAAGAGAGCTATACTTAAAGGAGCTAGATAGCGCTTGGAGAGAGCATCTTTACGCTATGGATAATATGAAAACAGGTATAAGACTTCGTGCATATAATCAAAAAGATCCACTAGTAGAGTATAAAAAAGAGAGTTTTAATCTCTTTGGAGAACTTATATCAGATATCAAGTTCAATACTATAAAAACCCTTCATATTATTCAGTTTAGAATGGACTCAGCTGAGGAAGAAGCAGCTAGTGTAGCACAACAGATGGAGATGCAAAGAAAATTTGATGAGGCAGCTATGATATTTAATCATTCGCAAAATCAAGAGGCTCAAACATCTGAGAAAAAAGTAGCTAGAAATGAGCCATGTCCATGCGGAAGTGGTAAAAAATACAAGCAATGCTGTGGTAAAAGTGGTCCCAAAAAGGGGGTATTTGCTGGAAACGGTATTTCTGCCTCTTGAGAGCATCACTAGTTCCTTATCTTGTCAAGCGTTTTCTTCGCTTTGACAAAGACCAGCCTTTTATCTTCTTATCTGCACTACTGGCTTTTTTAGGAATAACTCTAGGTGTAATGGTTCTTATTGTAGCTATGGCACTTATGAATGGTTTTGATAAAGAGTTTAAAAAGAAGCTTACCATTATGAACTATCCACTAACTATTATCCCAAAATTTTATGGGGCTGTTAATGAAGAGTTGCTCATAAAGATGCAAACAAAATTCCCACATCTTGAGTTTAGCCCCTATGTTCAGTCTGCTATTATGGCTAGAAATGGCTCAAAACTAGAGGGTGGATATATCTTTGGTGTAAACTTTGAAGATGAAGCAAAGGTAAATAGTGTTTTAGCAAAAGCAATAACAAAGGGGCAGTTTTCAAAATTTGATGTGCTTGTTGGAAAGAGTTTAAAAGATGAGTTCAACCTATATATTGATGATAAGCTTATGTATATTTTTACTCATGTGGAACCAGGTGGACTCTCTGTTACACCAAAGATAAAGCGTTTTAAGATAAAGGGCATTTTTGATTCAGGTCTTAGCGCTTATGATAAAGCCTATAGTTATACTACACTCTCTTCTATGCAAGCGATGCTAGGACTCTCATCTAGCCAATATGATGGGATTCACATATACTCAAACGAACCTCACAAAGATATTTTAAAAATCAAAGAATTTTTGCCAGTTAGTGTGAGTGTAAAAGGTTGGTGGGAAGATAATGTTAACTTTTTTGCAGCCTTAGAACTTGAAAAAGCCTCTCTTTTTATAGTGCTTATGCTTATAATTTTAATAGCAGCAATAAACATCATATCCTCTTTGCTTATGACTGTGATGAATAGAAGGAGTGAGATAGCTCTTCTTCTCTCACTAGGTGCTACGACAAAAGAGATCAAAAAAATCTTTTTGTATCTTGGCATAGTTATAGGAGTGAGTGGCATTTTAGCTGGAATAGCTTTTGGGATGAGCGGTTTGTGGATTTTAAGCACTTTTGATATTGTCTCTCTACCAAAAGATGTATATCCTACAACCACACTTCCACTAGATTTGAGTCTTAAAGACTTCTCTCTTATAGTTGTTGGTGCATTTGTGATTGTGATTGCATCTTCATACTATCCTGCAAAAAAGGCTAGCGAGGTAGATATTCTTAGAGTTTTAAGAAACGAGTAGCCTTTACTTTTCTTCTTCATCCTCAAACATTTTAAATGGCAGAAGAAGAGTCCGCTTTATAATGTTTAAGGGAGCTACTATTATATCTTTTGCTATAAGAGAGCTAACTTTAGGATCAGTTAGCTTACCGCTTACCTT
>NZ_AUPZ01000016.1 GCF_000445475.1 Sulfurimonas hongkongensis | reverse complement strand
CCTTTACCTGTAAGTTTCTTTCCACTTCTAAATTCTTCTAAGATTTCATCAAAATCAAAATCTACTTCTTCATTCATTGTCAGTCCTTGATAGTATTTTATCAAACTGACACGAAATTTCTAACACTCCCTATTTTTTGGGAAAATTGTCCAACACCAAATCTAAATCAATTAAATGTTCAAGATAATATATATTTTATATTTTTATATGGATTAATATTTATTGGTTCAGCACTATATAGCTCTGGTAAAAAGCTATCGATTAGATTAGATGAAATTAATACAATGATTGAAAATCAATTAATCCAAGCATCTATAAATAATCGAGAAAATATAAATACAAGAGAAGAGATGAGAAATAATGCGAATATCAACGATTCAAGTATATTTTCTCAAATACATCAATTATATATCGCCCCATTAGTCATAACAATCATTGGTGGTGTGGTATTAAAATTGTCTGGGTTTTAAACTTGCTAACAAAACAGAGTAGCCAATAAATTACCTAGCGGAAATTTATTGGCTATCTTCAGTCGTTATCTGAAAAAATAAATACTGCAAATTTGTCAGATAATCAAAATAGTATTAAACTTTAGATAAAATGTGTGCTTAAAAAATAATTAATATTTTAAAAGTTTAATTTTATAGAATTTATAAAAATATTGCAAAATGACATATTTTTAAATAAAATTAAATTTTCTTGGTAAAATAAACAAAAATAAACGGGGGTTGCAAAATGGCAAATGAAAGTATAACAGATGATATTATAAGAGACTTCTTTCAAACTAATAAATTATATAAAGATAATAAAGTTGCTATTGAAAAGCAATCAACAAAAACTAAAAAAATTGATAAACTTTTAATAAATGCCTCAAAAAGTGGTGGAGGAAAAGGTTACCCAGACTTTATTATTCAATACAAAGAAAATCCAAATTTTATAATAGTTATTGAATCAAAAGCCGATACAAAAAAACACAAATCAGATACTTTGGACAAGTATAAAGATTATGCTGTTGATGGTGTATTGTTATATAGTTCTTTTTTATCAAAAGAATATGATGTATTAGCAATAGCAGTAAGTGGAGAAGAAAAAGAAAAATTAAAAATTTCTCATTTTTTACAATTAAAAAATACAAAAGAAGCTCATACAATTTTTAATGATGATAAACTTTTAAATTTATCAGATTATGAAAATGGCTACAAAACAGATGAAAGAAAATTCAATCAAGATTTTCAAGAATTATTAAAATACTCAAAGACTTTAAATGATAAGTTACATACTTTAAAAGTAAAAGAGAGTGAAAGAAGTTTGTTGATTAGTGGTACTTTAATAGCTTTAACAGATAAAGCATTTTGTACATCTTACAAATTAAAAAATCCAAAGTCTTTAGCTAAATATTTAATTACAACAATAGAAGAAAAATTAACTGATGTACAAAATGAACATATCCAAAATATTATTTCATCATATTCATTTATAACCACACATACTATCCTATCAGTTAAAGAAAATGAACTAAGAGATATTATTGATGAGATAGATGAAAAAATAAATAACTTTATAAAAACATATAAATATTTTGATACCTTAGGACAGTTTTATATTGAATTTTTAAGATATGCAAATAATGATAAAGGTTTAGGAATCGTTTTAACGCCACCTCATATCACAGAGTTATTTGCTGAAATAGCAAATATCAATAAAGATAGTATCATTTTAGATACATGTACCGGAACAGGTGGATTTTTAATCTCTGCTATGCAAAAAATGATAATTGATGCAGGTGGAGATAAAAAGAAAGAGTTAAAAATAAAATCTGAACAAATAGTTGGAGTTGAAATTCAACATGATATATTTTCTTTACTTTGTTCAAATATGTATATTCATGGTGATGGAAGAAGTAATCTATTGAAAGGTGGATGCTTTGAGTATGATATAAAAAGTGAAATTGCAAAATTTAAACCTAATGTTGGTTTTTTAAATCCTCCTTATAAATCAAACAAAGATGATATAGAAGAATTAGAGTTTATACTGAATAATTTAGAACAACTTGAAAAAGGTTCTTTATGTATTGCAATTGTACCTATGAGATGTGCACTATATGATAGTGGCTATGGCTTAGAGTTGAAAGAAAAACTATTAAAAAATCATACTTTAGAAGCAGTATTTTCAATGCCTGATGAATTATTTTATAATTCTAATGTGGGAACTAATACTTGTATAATTGTAACTAAAGCAAAAGAGAAACATCCAAATAACTATAAAACATATTTTGGCTACTGGAAAGATGATGGATTTTATAAAAAAAGAACCAGTGGAAGATCAGATTATGATCACAAATGGAATAAGATAAAAAATTTTTGGTTAGAAAATTATAGAAATAAAGATGAAATAATTGAGCATAGTATAAAAAAAGCGATTAAACCAATTGACGAATGGTGTGTTGAACAATATATGACAACAAACTATAATGAATTAAATGATGAAGTTATTAAAACACTTGTTTTAAATTATTTATCTTTTTGTGTATCTCAAGGAAAATTTTTAGCAATCAAAGATTTTATTAATCAAAATGAGAAACTTGAACTAAATACGGAGAAATGGGAAAGTTTTGAAGTTGGTAAATTATTTGAAGTAACACTAGGAAAAGCAATTCATAAAAATAGTATTAAGAAGTTTTCAAAAACAAATAAAAAAGACTTTACTCCCTATGTTACAAGAACAACAAAAAATAATGGTGTTGAATTATATGTAAATAATACAATAATTTCAAAAGATAAATATTTAGATGGTAACGCAATTACTATAGGGGCAGAAGGCTTTAAAGCATTTTATCAAACAGATAAATTTATTACAGGAAACAAGGTAAATATTTTAAGAAATAAAAATCTTAATTTAAAAGTGGCATTATTTTTAAATGCAATATTAAACTTAGAAATAGAAAAAAAATTTGGATACGGAAGAGGTTTGGTACAAAAAAGAATTGAAAAGCTATCCATTAAACTACCAGTTGACTGTAATAAGAAACCTGATTGGAAGTTTATGGAAAGATATATTATTTCATTAGATTATGAATAAGTAGATTAGATAACAAATCAGAGGAGCTAACAAGATTACACTGCAGATAATTTTAGCTTTTGCCTTGAAAACTAAGTTCAAAAAAGTACAAACACTACTGAATTGATACCATCTTGTAGTTCACTTCAACCGTTATCCGCTCACTGCGTGACCGGATAACGGGGGCGCGGGTTGAACACCCACTGGTCATCTGTCGCACAGCGCCAGATAACAAGCGGATGCACAGAGCACCCAAATGAAAAATTAAAATTTTTAATTCGGGAGTCCGTGACCCGCGCCCCCGTTATGAGACAAGGCAAACAAAATGGAAAAAATGAAATTTGATATTACTGAGCATAGAAATTTAGAAATTGAATTACACAATTTTAAAAACATTGATAATGAATATGTTTTTTATTACGATGAAACAAATAATCTTAGAAAATTTTGGTTTAAAAATGAAAACAAATTTAATATTCCTATTTCTGATTTATCTAAAAATTTTGTTTTAGGTGGGGTTACTCACCTTAAATCAAAGATGAATTTTGATACAGATACATTGAAAAAAATTTAAAACTTCCTAAAACTGCTAAAGAAATGAAGTTGACATATATAGCTAAAGGCGATTTTTTATCATGCTTAAAATCTAAAAAACTTGAAATATTTTTAGATTGGATGATTTCAAATGATTTATTTTTGCATTATTCAAATTTAAATATTTTATATTGGTCATCTATTGACATTTTAGAATCAATGATTCCACAAGAATTACTTCAAGTTCATATGGAATTAAAAACGATTCTCTATGAATTTATAAAAATAGATTTAAATAATTTTGTTGAAATACTTTACAAATATGAATATCCAAACATTGATAGAAAAAAAGCAAATAATTTTTTAGATGAAATTTTAGGTTATATAAAAAGCAATGAAGTAAAGTTTATTTCAAAGTACCCTATTATTGATAACAGCCTAATAAGTTTAGTTTACCAAGTTATAGAAAAGTCAAAAAATACGGAACTGACTTTTATCGTAGATGAAAAAAATCATATACTAATAGATGACTTATTTATTTTTTACAAAAGAGCATTTGAGACCGTTTAAAATTTCGTGTCAGCTACATTTAGTAA
>NZ_AUPZ01000015.1 GCF_000445475.1 Sulfurimonas hongkongensis | reverse complement strand
TTACTAAATGTAGCTGACACGAAATTTTAAACGGTCTCGAAAAATCTACTATCTTAAATCTTGACTCTCCGCCATCTTCTTATCATAATGAACTATCTTATTTCTTCCAGTTGTTTTTGCAACATATAGTGCGGTATCTGCAAACTTAATACACTTCCAAATAGTATCTCCATCTTTTGGAAACATTGAGATACCTATACTTAGAGTTTTTCGCAGAGTCTCCCCAACTCCGACATCAAAGACTAACTCTGAAAATTTAGAGTGAATCTTTTTAGCTATCTCCTCGGTTCCCTCTTCGCTTGCGTTGTGCAACATCACTACAAACTCTTCTCCACCATATCTGATGGCTAAGTCTGACTCACGGATGCTCTCTTGGAGTAGTTTACCAATGGCAATAATTACTCTGTCGCCTACGTCGTGTCCGTAAGTATCATTGACTTTTTTGAAAAAGTCAACATCGAGCATCATTACTGAGTAAGTCTCTTTTAATCTATTTGCTTGATGCATGACTTGATCTATAAGCTCTTCTAGAAATCTTCTGTTATAAAGGCCAGTCATACCATCTCTTAGCGAAGTATCTGTTAGTTTCTCCATAAGTATCTGACTCTCTATAACTGGCTTCGCAGCTTCAAAATAGTGTTTTATACTATTTACACAACTTTTTATTCTCTCAACTTCGTTTTCATCTTCTCCTATAAAAGAGACAGTTAGGGAGACATCATTGTTGATAACAAAAGGTATACATACATAATTTTGTTTTTCAGACAGACAAGCTTGACAAAGATTCGGAAACTCTGTAGAGACAGTTACACTCTTAGTTCTGTTTGCACGACAAAGTTGTGCATCTTTGTTTATTTTTTCTTGACAGATCAGAGCCTCTTCATCAGTTGCATAAAATAGGTTTCGTTCATTTGTTCTGTTGTTTAACTCATAAAATGAAAAACATCTTAAGTTGTACTTTAGCTTAAATATATCTATTATTCTGTTATAGACTTCTGATTTGTTTGCATCTAACTCTATAGTCTTTTTAAACTTATAAACATCAGATAGTTCGTGTATAATGGTACTTGCTTCATGGAGTGGATCAGCTGATGAAACACTTCCTTGAGGTATAAAAGTTCCAAGATTAAGTTTTATCTCTCCAAAAGTCTTTTGCATCTTTGTAAAAAGAGTATTTAACTGTTCGGTAATTTTTTTAGCATCTCCACCTAAAGTTGTTTCAAATTTATGGGAAAAGTCTCCACTATATGCTTTCTTTATCCCATTTTGCATTGTAGAGAAGAGTTGCATAAAAGGATTGATATAATGATTTAATAAGAAGAGGACTATGATTAAAAAGAGTAGATTGATACCAAGTATTTTTAAGATGGTTATCATTCCACTTGTTCTCATATCACTAATGTCAAACTCCATGCTTATTACACCAAGCGTAGCTCCTCTTTTGACATCGTGACAACTCAAACAGTTAGTATTTCCATTATCTACTGTAGCCTTGTAGGGGATAGTGACTCTAAGTGTGGTCTCTTGAGCGTTTTCTATAACTTTTTTTATAGTCTCACCACTCTCTAAAACTTTGCTATCGATGGCATCTCTAACGGTTTCATCGTTTGAGCCTTCTCCATATTGCTGAATAACATTTTCGCTTCTAGCTAGCCAAAGAGCTTTTACCTCTTTATTATTAGCGGATATCTGATGCATAAAGTATTCTCTTTTATCCATGATATTGTTAACCATGTGAGCAGTCAGACCATCTTTTACTATAGTAGCAGTTAGTTTTGCTTTTTCTGTTGCACTCTTTATGCTATAGTCTCTAAAGTTAAGAGATACATTTATAATAGTCGCAGTTGTGAGTGCTAGTAGCATACCTGCTACTATAAGAAGAAGTTTTAGTTTTGTTTTCATGAAAGCATCACTTTTAGCTAAATTTAAAATTTAACCTAGATAATAACCTAAAAAAAATAAATTTAAAGTGAAATCCTAACAAAAATATAATATAGACTTATACCTAGTTTTATAGTGTGAACAACGCTATTCAACAGTTACGCTTTTTGCTAAGTTTCTTGGCATATCTACGTCATTTCCAAGTCTAACCGAAATCTCTAAAGCTAGAAGTTGTAAAACTACCATCATCTCAAAAAACTCTAACATATAGTGAGAAGAGTTTTTTATCTTTATAAAGTCATCTGCTTTGTCAAACTCTAGTGAACTAATAGCACAAATAGTAGAGTCTCTTGCACTGAGCTCTTCTACATTGCTTCTTGATTTTTCATAAAGCATATGCTCAGGAAGCAGTGCTATGGTAAAGAGTTCAGGATCAGCAAGGGCTATTGGACCATGTTTCATCTCTCCGCTTGGATAACCCTCAGCATGTAGATAAGAGATCTCTTTTAGCTTTAAAGCTCCTTCAAGAGCCAGAGGATAGAAAATATCTCGCCCTATAAAGAAAAAACCATGACCGTGAAGATATCTCTTAGAGAGTCTTTTTAGCCTCTCATGCATTTCATCACTTACCTTAACAGAACCAGGAACCTCACGAAGAAGTGAAATATGCTTTATAATCTCCTCTTTTTTCATGGAGTTACGAAGTTTTGCAACATACAGGCTTAGCATCCAAAATATTGTAACTTGAGTAGCAAAAGCTTTTGTAGATGCCACGCCTTTTTCTATCCCAGCTCTTGTTAGTATGCAAGAGTCCGCTAATCTGACCATCGAAGAGTTATCGACATTGCAAATTACTAATGTTTTTAGTTTTGCTTCTTTTGCCATCTTTAGAGTCTCTAATGTATCAGCCGTCTCCCCACTTTGAGAGATTACAACAAAGAGAGTGTCTTTGCTCATGATGGGATTTCTATATCTAAATTCACTTGCTACTTCAACAGAAGTTCTAATCTTTGAATATCTCTCAAAAAGATATGAAGCACTAAGTGCAGAGTGATATGAAGTGCCACAAGCACAAAGTTTTATCTCATTTATACCATCAAAAAGGCTCTTGTCTAGTTCATCAAAGATGATTTCGCTATCACTTAGTCTTCCCATCAGAGTATCTGCAACAACATGGCTTTGTTCATAAATCTCTTTTTCCATAAAAAACCTAAAACCATCTTTTTGAGCTGAGAGCTTGTCCTCTTTTAATTTTTTAAAGTTTGGTTTTCTCTCATTTGAGTCTCTATCATAGATAGCTACCTCAGATGGGTTTACAAAACCGAAGTCCCCATCTTCAAAGTAGTTTACCTCTTTAGCTTGACCTATAAGCGGAGTATCAGATGATGCAAAAAAACTCTCACCTGCATCATTAATCCCAACAAGCATTGGCGAGCCATGTTTTGCAAAAAATATAGTATCAGGTTGTGATTTTGTAGTAAGAAGAATTGCATAAGCACCCTCTAGCTCTTTTATAGTCTTTGAAAATGCTTCAAAAGCATTCTTAGAATTTTTTAGATTTTTCTCAAACTGATGGACTATAACTTCTGTGTCTGTTTGGCTTAAAAATTTCACTCCACAAGCAAGAAGCTCTTTTTTTAAGGCTGCATAATTTTCTATGATACCGTTGTGAACCACATAAGAGCTTTCTCCTAAGTGTGGATGTGCATTTAGCTCAGTTGGTTTTCCATGAGTAGCCCAACGAGTATGACCGATGCCAATTGCAAAACCATTAGTTATAAAATCTTTTGTTTTTTCTTCTAAATTTACAAGTTTTCCAATGGCTTTAAAATTTGAAAACTCTCCATTTTGTAGCACTGCAATCCCAGCTGAGTCATAACCCCTATACTCCAACTCTTTTAGTCCATCCAATAAAATTTTTTTAGTATTTCTTTTTCCAATATATCCAACAATTCCGCACATATCAAATAATCCTTGCATAATAGTTCATAAAATTTTGCGACATTATTACACATATCGTTTTGTTTTATCATTAATGATATAATCCTTCGCAATTAATAAAGGAGAGAAAAATTATGAGTAGTATAACAAAGAGAGTAACTTTTATAGCAAAAGAGGGTAGTGAGGCTAAAATGAAAGAGCTTTTATCTGCTATGGTAATCCCAAGTAAAGCAGAAGATGGTTGTATTTTTTATGATATTTTTCAGTATGAGAATAACCCTAGAAAATTTATGGCGGTAGAATCATGGAGAGATGAAACAGCACTCGATGGTCATAAAGCATCAGCTCATTACGCAGTATATAAGAGCAGTTACGAGCCTTTTTGTGAGCATAAATATAGTGATGAACTAGAGATTTTAGGATAGAGTTTTGAGCTATTTAATGGCAATAGATGCAGGAACTGGAAGCATTAGAGCAGCTATATTTGACACAAAAGGCAATCAGATAAGCGTAGCCCAAGAGGAGTGGACGCATTTGGCTGAAGATGGGGTTGCTAACTCTATGAGTTTTGACTTTGAGAAAAACTGGGGATTAACAGTTGGGTGCATCAAAAAAGCCATCTCTCTTGCAGGGATAAGTGGTGAAGATATTTTGGCTGTGAGTGCTACTAGTATGCGTGAGGCCATCGTGCTTTATGATGAAAATGACCGTGAACTTTGGGCTGTTGCAAATGTAGATGCTAGGGCTTCAAAAGAGGTAAAAGAGTTAAAAGAGAGCTATGATGGCATCGAGGAGAGATTTTACGCGCTCTCAGGTCAAACTTTTGCTCTTGGAGCCTTACCTAGGATAATGTGGCTAAAAAACAATAGAGCTGATATTTATGAGAGAGTAGCGAAAATCTCTATGATTGGTGACTGGATTTTAGCGAAACTAGGCGGTAAAATCTTTACGGATCCTAGTAACGCTGGGACTACTGGGATATTTTCACTAGAGTCTCGTGACTGGATGGGCGAGATGGCAAAAGAAGTTGGCCTAAAAGATGATATCTTTGTGCCATGCGTGGAAGTTGGAACTGTTATATCAACTGTGAGTGAGTGTGCAGCCAAAGAGACAACTCTCTCAAAGAGCACAAAGGTTGTGATGGGTGGCGGAGATGTTCAGTTGGGCTCTGCTGGTTTAGGGGTTGTAAACTTAGGAGATGCTGCGGTTTTAGGTGGCTCTTTTTGGCAACAAGTCGTAAACATACCAAGCAAAACTCCACCTCCAAAAGATATGGGCATAAGAGTAAATCCTCATGTCATTCCAAATCAATCACAAGCTGAGGGCATCACCTTTTTTAGTGGTTTAGTTATGCGCTGGTTTAGAGATGCTTTTTGTGAGATAGAAAAACTTGAAGCAAAGGAGAGAGGTGTAGATGCTTATGTTGTCTTAGAAAAAAAAGCTTCAAAAGTTCCTGTTGGTTCACACGGCATCATTCCGATATTTTCAGACTCTATGAAGTATGGCAAATGGTATCATGCGAGTCCTAGCTTTTTAAACCTAAGTCTAGATGCAAGCATCTGTAACCGTGCCTCTATGTTTAGAAGCTTGCAAGAAAATGCTGCAATAGTCTCAGGTATAAATCTTGATAAGATAAAGAAGTTCACTGGTGTTGAGATAAAAGAGATAGTTTTTGCTGGAGGTGCAAGTAAGGGCGAGTTGTGGTCGCAGATACTTAGTGATGTCTTAGGATGCAAGGTTAAAATCCCAAAAGTAACAGAGGCTACAGCTCTTGGCGCTGCAATGGCAGCTGGCGTTGGAGCTGGCATCTATGACTCTATGAGTGCGGCTGCAAGAGAGCTTGTAGTTTGGAGTAAGAGTTATGAGCCAGATATGAAAAACCATGAAATATATAGAGAACTTAAGCAGAAATTTGAGAGTGCTTATGAAGCACAACTAAAGTTAGTAGATGATAATATCACAACTTCAATGTGGAAGGCACCAGGTTTATAACCTAAAACAAAGGTGTCTTGCAAACTAGTTTATGGGGAGACATCCCTTTAAGCTGATAATAATTCAAGGAAAAAAATGTATTTATTTACAAGCGAAGTAGTATCCCCTGGTCACCCAGACAAATGTGCAGATATCATAGCAGATAGTATAGTCGATAGACTTATCATAGAAGATCCAAAGAGTAGAGTAGCATCTGAGGTTTTTGTAGCTGGCAAAAATGTCATCATCGGTGGCGAAGTTACATCAAAGGCAAAACTTAGTGATAAAGAGTATGAAAAAATAGTTAAAGATGCACTCATTGGTATCGGTTATGATGGCAAAAGTGCTTTTACAAAAGAGCAGTGTTTGTTTCCTGAGGATGTAAAAGTTCAAGTTCTTCTAAATCAACAATCACCAGATATAAATCAGGGAGTTGATCAAGAAGATGGTGAGACTGGAGCAGGGGATCAAGGTATCATGTTTGGTTATGCCTCTAATGAGACGGCGGACTTTATGCCAGCGGCTATTACTTATGCAAGAGTTTTAAGTGACAAGGTTTATCACTACGCGCTAAAGCACAACCACAAACTTGGAGTTGACATCAAAACTCAAGTTACACTTGATTATGGAACTAAAGAGAACTTTGAAAATTGTAACCCTCTCTCAATCCACACTATAGTAGTATCGGCTCCATCAAATGAAGATATGGACATCAAAGAAGTTAGAGAACTACTTCAAGGTCTAATCGACGATGCTGGACTTCCTACAAATCTATACGATCCTAAAAAAACCATCATCCATTTAAATCCAACTGGCAGATATGTAAGTCACTCTCCACTTCATGATTCAGGTCTTACAGGCAGAAAACTTATAGTGGATAGTTTTGGTGGTTATGCACCTATTGGCGGTGGAGCACAATCATCTAAAGATTATACAAAGGTTGATAGAAGTGGACTCTATGCCGCAAGATGGCTAGCCAAACATATAGTTGCAGCTGGTTTTGCAAAGAAGTGTTCAGTTCAACTCTCTTATGCGATAGGCGTTGCAAAACCTACTTCAGTCTCAGTTGATACATATGGAACTGTTTGTGATGGTCTTGATGATGATAAACTCTCTACTTTTGTAAGTGAAAACTTCTCACTAACTCCAAACTGGATTACGGCTAAGTTTGGACTTGATTGCCCAAGTGCAGAGACTTTCCTCTATGCTGATGTAGCGGCTCGTGGACAAGTAGGGCAGAGTGATTACCCTTGGGAAAAGTTAGATGCTTTAGAGATTTTTGAGAAGTTGAAAAAGTAAAGATAGCATAAGGAAAAGTTTGAAAAGTTTATACGAAGATGCGAATGAGTTTAAGACAGACTTAGACTTAAGAGTCTATACCTCAAGACTACTAGGGCAAGATAGCTCTTTAGTACTTCATGGTGGTGGAAATACCTCTGTAAAATCTACTGCTACAAATCTTTTTGGAGAGAGCGAAGAGATACTATATGTCAAAGGTAGTGGCTGGGACTTAGCAACCATTGAAGCTGAGGGCTTTGCCCCTGTGAAGATGGAGATGCTACTTAAGATGGCGGAGTTAAAAGAGCTGAGTGATAGTGATATGGTTAAGTATCAGCGTTTAGCAATGACAAATCCATCTGCACCAAACCCTTCTGTTGAAGCAATCTTGCACGCTATTATTCCTTACAAGTTTGTAGATCACACTCACGCTGATGCCGTTGTTACTATTACAAATACAGAGGATGGAGAGGCTAGGATAAAAGAGCTCTATGGCTCTAGAGTTCTTATCATTCCATATATCATGCCAGGATTTGTTTTGGCAAAGCTTGTTTATGAGATGACAAAAAATCTTGTGTGGAGTAAGATAGATGCTATGGTTCTTATGAATCATGGACTCTTTACTTTTAGTGATGATGCTAGAGAATCTTATGAGAAAACTATAGAGCTTGTAGATATGGCTGAGAACTATCTTGCATCTAAGGGTGCTGTTTTAGAAAACCTCGGAAGTGGGACTTTTGGGGATGCTAACCAATGGCATTCTCCACTATGTGTCCCGCAAACAGGCGAGGCTGAAGCCTCACTTCCAAGTGATGAACTCTTAGAACTTGCAAAGATAAGAAAAGAGGTCTCAAATTTAAAAGGAAGCGCTACTATCTCCCTTTTTAATGACTCTGCATTAGCGCAAAAATTCTCAAAAGAAGATGTAGAACAAATCGCCACAAGAGGCCCTCTAACACCTGACCATGTGATACGAACAAAAAGAATCCCAGCTATTTTAAAAGATGATTTTAAAACAGAACTAGCTTCTTTTGTTAAAGATTATATCTCCTATTTTAAAGAGAACAAAACTAAGGAAACACTTCTAAACCCAGCTCCAAATTTTGCCATCTTTAAAGATAGAGGAAGTCTCTCCTTTGGCAAAAGCATAAAAGAAGCAAAGATAATCCAAGATATAAATGAACACACTTTTGAAGCTATACTAAAAGCTGAGAAACTAGGTGGATACAAGGCTCTTAGTGCATCTGAAATCTTTGAAGTTGAGTATTGGGAATTAGAACAAGCGAAACTGAAAAAATCTTCATCTAAGCAAGAGTTTGAAGGTAAGATTGCACTTGTAAGTGGGCAGAGTGAAGCTTCATGTGCGAGTGCTGAGATGCTTCGTAAAAAGGGTGCATCTGTAGTAGTTCTTGGGAGTGTTGAGAGTTTACAAAAGGCTGATTTTATAAACTTAAGATGTGATATAAAGCTAGGTGATGAGGTGCAAAAAGCACTAGAGTTTACTATAAAAAACTTTGGCGGAGTGGATATCGTAATAGTCCACAAAGATGAAGAAGAGTTAGTAAAACACAGCTGTGAATTTTTAAACTACGGCATAGATGCGAGTGTTATACTCCTTGCATCTAAAGATGAAAAACTTGACTTTTGCGAGTCTGAAATTACTACAAATATATTAAGATTAGAGACTCTAAGCTCAGATGCTGCGGAGTTAATCTGCGCAATGGCTCACCAACCAGAAGTAAAAATTTTAGGATAAAAAATGAACTTAAAAGAGAAAATAGAGAAAGGAGAGAGAGTCTCATTTGATGAGGCACTTAGTCTTTATGAGATGGATTTTTTTGAGCTAGGGCAGCTAGCTGATGCAAAGAGACTCTCACTTCATGGTAAAAAAACATACTTTAATATTAACCGCCATATAAATCCAACAAATATCTGTGCAGATGTTTGTAAGTTCTGTGCATACTCAGCAAATAGAAAAAACCCAAATCCCTACACAATGACGCATGATGAGATAATGAATATCGTAAAAGATGTAGAGAGTCGCGGTATAAAAGAGGTTCATATAGTCTCTGCACATAACCCTGGTACTGGACTTGACTGGTATCTTGGTATCTTTAAAAAGATAAAAGAGGCATATCCAAAGATGCATGTAAAAGCATTAACAGCGGCAGAGGTTGACTTTTTAGCACGAGAGTATAACAAAAGCTATGATGAGATACTAGATCTGATGGTTGCAAATGGTGTTGATTCCATGCCTGGTGGTGGAGCTGAAATCTTTGATGAAGAGGTTCGAGACTATATCTGTAAGGGAAAAGTTACATCCCAACAGTGGCTGGATATCCATGAAAAGTGGCACGCAAGAGGCAAAATGTCAAATGTTACTATGCTCTTTGGTCATGTTGAGAGTAGGGCAAACCGCATAGACCACATGATGCGCATACGAGAACTGCAAGATAAAAGCAAAGGTTTTAACGCTTTTATCCCTCTTGTTTATCAAAGAGAGAACAACTATCTAAAGATCCAAAAAGATATAAGTGCGGATGAGATTTTAAGAACTATTGCCATCAGTCGCATAGTCTTAGACAATGTACCAAATATAAAAGCTTACTGGGTGACTTCAACTGTTGGTCTTGCACTTCTTGCTCAAGAGTTTGGAGCAAATGACCTTGATGGAACTATAGAGAGGGAGTCTATAAACTCCGCAGCAGGTGCTAAAAGTGCAAATGGAGTTGAGCTAGATGAGTTTGTTGCACTTATAAAAAATAGTGGCTTTATTCCTATTGAGAGAGATAGCATCTACAATGAGATAAAGACTTGGTAAATTTTTTTTCATGCTTAGAATAAGGCTATGTATTGTAGTATGAATTTTCAAGTCAAGCTTGGGAACTAGAGAAAGAGAGAAGGTAGTAGGATATGGATATTTCGGTTGTAATCCCAACTTATAACCGATATAAAGTTCTTCAACGTGCATTAGCATCTGTATATGCTCAAACTTATAAACCAAAAGAAGTCATAATCATAGATGATGGCTCTACTGATAAAACTCCACAAATAACAAAAGATTTTCCAAACATAACTTACATATATCAAAAAAATGCAGGAGTCTCTAGTGCAAGAAACATGGGGATAAAATACGTAAAATATGAGTGGATAGCATTTTTAGACTCTGATGATGAGTGGCATAAAGACAAACTAAAAGAGCAGTTGAATCTGCATAAAAAAAGTAATGAGTTACTGATGAGTTATACAGATGAGAAGTGGATACGAGATGCAAAAGAGGTAAAAGTGGCAAAAAAGTATGCAAAAGTAAGCCAAGATATATTTGCATCTTCACTTTCTCACTGTATCATAGCTCCATCAGCTGCTCTAATGCACAAAAGTATTTTTGAATCTATTGGATTTTTTGATGAGAGTCTGGAAGTTTGTGAAGATTACGACTTATGGCTTAGAGTGGCAATTAAACATAAAATAGGCTTAGTTGATAAGAAACTCATCACAAAATACGGTGGAGCTAATGACCAGTTGAGCATGAAATTTTGGGGTATGGATAGGTTTAGAGTTGTGGCTTTAGAGAAGCTCTTAAGAGAAAGCAACCAAGAAGAAGTTACTAGCACTTTGTATGATAAAAAAGAGATGATTAAATCAGAACTTTTGAAAAAATATACTCTTTTATTAAAAGGGGCTGTAAAACATGATAAAATACAAGATATTAAAATTTATGAAAAAAAAATAAGCGAATTGGTATGAAATTTTTTTTAATATTTTGTCTATTTTTATCATCTGTGTATGCTAAAAAACCAAAGCTATTTTTACTCAATGTTTATAAAAAAGATATAAATGTTACCTCGTGGTATATGAGTGAAAAGCTTGATGGTATTAGAGCTTATTGGGATGGTAAAAGACTCCTCTCAAGAGCTGGAAATGACTTTAATGCGCCTAGCTTTTTTACAAAGGATTTTCCTTCACATAAGCTAGATGGTGAGTTGTGGAGTAAAAGGGAGGACTTCTCAAATATTAACTCAATTGTAAGTACACAAAATGATAAAGCTAGATGGAGTGAGTTAACTTATAATATCTTTGAAGTTCCAAATGCTAAGGGAGGACTTTTAAAGCGATTAGGTCTTGTAAAGGAGTCAAAATATTTAAGACTCATAAAACAGATAGAAGTAAGAAATAACAAGCACTTAGAAGAGTATTTAAAAGAGCTAGAAATAAAGGGGGCTGAGGGATTAGTTGTTCGTGATGGAAGTTTGGATTATTATACTCAGAGAAACAATAGTGCTCTAAAAGTCAAGAGTTCTAATGATGCGGAGTGCGAAGTAGTTAGTTACACAAAAGGTAGAGGAAAATATAGAGATATGCTTGGTTCTTTGATCTGCAAGATGCAAGATGATAAAATTATAAAAATAGGGAGTGGTTTAAGTGACGTACAAAGAGCAAATCCACCAAAAATTGGTGCTATAATTACTTTTAAATATTATGGGCTTACATCAAAGAGTAATCCTAGATTTCCAATTTTTTTACGCATTAGAAGATAAAATATAAAGGATCAGACATGAAATACACCCACAACTTCAACCCTTGTATCTCAGATAGAGATATATTTAAAGAGATAGTAAAAGAGAAAGAGTACATAGGTTACTATAACCTTGTACACCAAGATACTACTAATTTTAAAGAGTATGCAAAAGGTGTGAAACAGTCAAATGTTGTAGTCATTGGCATCGGTGGAAGTACGCTAGGAACTTACGCTATATACAAATATCTAAAGTATTCAAAGAGCTTGAAAAAACAGCTCTACTTTTTAGAAACAACTGATCCCATAGATATAAAGTCAAAACTTGAAGCCATAGACTTAAATGACACTCTTTTTGTAGTGATTTCAAAGTCTGGAACTACCATAGAGACTGTCTCCATCTTTAAATATATAAACTCTTTGGTAAAGTGTGATAAAGACAACACTATAGTCGTAACAGAGAGTGATTCTAAACTCAACTACTATGCACAAAAAAACTCTATAAAAAGGTTTGAAATTCCTAAGAATGTGGGGGGGAGATTTTCTGTATTTAGCGCGGTTGGTTTAGTTCCTTTGGCAATTGTAGGCATAGATATAGATGAACTTTTAAGTGGTGCTAAAAAAATTTATAATGGATTTTTTGATAAAGAAGATGCGTATAAGAGGCTACTTAAAAAAGCGAGATTTTTTGCAGAGTATAAAAATAGTTTTAACATAAATGTTGTTTTTTCTTACTCTTCAAGACTAGAGGGTTTTAATGATTGGTATATCCAGCTTTGGGGTGAGAGTCTAGGCAAGATTGATATAAACTCAAGCAGGCAAGGTTTAACGCCTATCGGCATCATAGGTCCCATAGACCAACACTCTTTTTTACAGCTCATTGTGGAGGGAAAAAGAGATAAAACGGTAACGGTTATAAAAGTAGAGGACTTTGCAAGTGACTTAGAGATTCCTCATGTCAAACTAGAAGGGTTAGAAGAGTTAGACTATATAGATGGTATAAAATTTTCATATCTTATAAACCAACAAGCCGATGCAACAATAGAGTCTATAAACAACTTAAATGATATACCATGTGATGTGATAACCATAGATGGAGTAAGTGAGAAAAGCATAGCTAGTTTGATGTATGAGTATGAGCTTTTAACATCCTTGTGTGCAAAATTTATGTATATAAACGCTTATGACCAACCAGGTGTTGAAGCTGGAAAAAAGATACTTAAAGAGAGGCTGAGTAATGCTTAAGCTTGAGCTATATTTGCAATTTTATTGTAGATAGTTAAATGCAATTAAAACTCTTTTTGAAAATCACAAATAAATCTTTTAATAAGTATATTGGAGCTTAGTATTGAACTTAGAATTTTGGTCTGTTTTGTCTATTGTATTATTTCTTAGTTTAATATTGAATTTTTTATTGATTAACTACTCTTCAAAATTAAAATTAATGGATATTCCAAACAAGAGAAGTATGCATAAAGTTGAAAAATCACGTGCTGGAGGAGTAGCAATATTTTTCTCTTTTTTAGTTGGTATTTTCTTTCTTGGGGTAAATGTAAATGCCTATATTATGGCTGGATTTTTCTTGGTTTTTATACTTGGTATTTATGATGATATTTTTGGTTACTCTTCAAAAGTGAAGTTTTTTTGGTTGTCTGTGGCTGCTATTTTTTTGTGCTTGGGAGGAATGTATATTGAAAGCTTAGGAACATTTTTAGGTGTGGATATGATTTTGCCAACATCTCTTGCAATGCTCTTTTCTATTTTTGCTATTGTAGGATTTATCAACGCTATGAACCTTATAGATGGACTAGATGGACTTAGTTCTGGTGTAGCTATTGTTATGCTTGGAGCGTACGCCTATATAGGATATAAGTATGCAGATACCTTTTTACTCTATACTAGTGCTACGCTTATAGTCTCTTTGCTAGCTTTTTTATTTTATAATTGGTATCCATCAAAGCTATTTATGGGGGATAATGGTAGTTTAACCTTAGGATTTGTAATAGTTGTTTTATCCATACACTCTGTACAAATGGATTATATCTCTGCAGTAAGTATACTTTTAATAACAGCAGTTCCTATATTAGATACTCTTATTGTTATGATTAGAAGGATAAGAAGAAGAAAAAATCCATTTAATCCGGATATGACACATGTTCATCATATAATTCTTAAGCAGTACTATAAAGATGTATCAAAAACTACAAAAATTATAATACTTTTACAGATTGTATTTAGTAGTATAGGGCTAGGATTTAAAGTAAGAGATGATACGATAATTCTTGCAATGTTTATCTTGTTATTTATACTTTTTTATAATCTACTAACACCAAAAATAGTTGTTGATTAAATTTAATGTAACAAATTGTAATATTATTGCAATGATATTAAATATTTACAATCATATTTTGTATAGATAAAACATTACAATATACTAAATAACATCAAAAAAAAGGGGTTAAAATGAAAATTTTGGCTATGGTTATTTTGGGGTTTAGTATGTTGTTTGCTGCGGTAGATATTAATATAGCAAACAAAGATGAGTTAACTACTTTAAAAGGCATTGGTGCTAGCAAAGCTGAGATGATTGTAAAACATAGAAAAACAAAGTGTTTTAAAAATGTTGATGAACTTATAGAGGTTAAGGGAATTGGCGAGAAAACTATAGAGAAAAATAGAAAAAATCTCACTGCAAGTAAGTGTAAAAAGTAGTTATTATAACAACTCTTAAGTGAGGAGACTTATCCTCACTTTATAACATGTCCTACAAATTTACTCATATTGTTCAGAATTTCTGAGCCTTTTCTAAAGCTAAGCCCGCAGGATTCATATGCAAAAAAGAGACCTGCTTGATATTTTGCTCCATCTGAGTCTTTGTTAAACTCAACATACTCTTGATAGACTTTTTTATAGTTACCGTACTCTCCATCAGTTTGCTCTAGCACTTTACCATTAGCATCTATGATTTTAGTGTTAGCTCCCTCTCTGCCAAAGACAGTTTTTTCAACTTGTTTAACTCCATCTAGTGGCTCAAACGATGTTTGAAGTAAGTAAGGACTATCAACAAATAGGTCATACATAATCTTCATTATTCCCTTTGACTGGAACAAAAGTGTATATGCGGGATTTAAGATGATGGCCTTTTGGTTTTGCATGATAGAGTTTAGTGTAGTGGCAAGTTCTGGCTCGCTACTACCGATATCTTCCCAAGGATAGAGTTTAAACCAATATTCATATTGGTTTTCATCTGCATCAAAGACACCCTCTTCATCAAACCTAACATTGTTTAAATACTCAAAACTTGTATTAAACCCCGCATCAGTTGCCATCTGCTGAAGTAGTCTTGTTGTAGCTTCTTCCTCATTATCTCCCTCTACGCTTGAGAAGAGTATCTTCCAACCATCATATCTCTCATTAAAAAGTTCTGTATCTTCATCTAGAGTTATGAGTCTTTTAAAGTTCTCTTTTATAGCATCATAAACATTGTTAAACTGCTTATCTTCATTCATACTGTTTTCTTTTAACAAAGCCCATTGAAGCAGGGCGGTCTCAAAGAGTGCAGTTGGAGTGTCGGCATTAAACTCTATAAGTTTTATAGGTTCACCATCAAGTCCACCGGCTAGATCAAAACGACCATATATATGCCAATGAACATCATTTTCCCAACTTTTTTTTATCATCTCAATTAGATTAAATGGGATGCCAAGCTCAAAAAAAAGATCATTTTCTATCACATACTCTGCTGCCTCAACAAACATGTCATATATCTCATTTCCTGCCTCATAATAAGCCTCAGCTTCATCTTGGGTTACATTTACAAGTTGGTTGTTTATGTATTTCGTTGTATCGCTATCAGTGTGCCACGAAAAACCCAACTCTTCTAAGTTATCATCACTCAAACTATCTATATTTTTTAGACTTATCATCCGCCATAGCTCCTGCTACTTTTCGACGCAGTCCTAGAGTTACTTCCACCAAAAAAACTCCTTTTTGAAGACGAACTCTTAGATGCTTTTGAAGCTGCTGAACGACTATAAGCACTTTTATTTGTGCTTGCTGAATTTTTTGCAAAATTTTTGTTATTCATAAGAGCGTTGCCTATCATATTTCCCAAAAGTGAACCAGCTGCAACTGCTAAAATTGTTCCAGCTAAGCCCATTCCAGCACTGCTATCTCCACTTTGCACAGTCTCAGAAGTTCCATCTTGAACTTTTTGGTACTCTTGCTCGGCTAGCGCTTTCATCTCCTCTTCATTCATAAAACGTTCAATGGTATTTCCATGGGCATCTTTTTCACGAATGATAGCTCTATTTGGCCCCTCAGTCGGCATCTCTTCAGTTACTATGTACTTACCATTTGCTTGTTGTTCTATAACTAAGAAGCGGTTTTGTTGCTCTTGTTGTTGTGTTCCACAACCACTTAATACACTCATCATAATAACTCCTGCACTCCCTAGTGCTACGCCACCTGCCAAACTTGAAATATGTTTCATCTAATTAAATCCTTTTTCTTTAGTAATATAGTTTTTTTAAGGTCATAATCATAAAAAGTGATTATCTCTCTTCCCTCATAGTAAATATCCCCAACAAAGAAGTTTTTTTTATCATTGAGAGTTACATTTTTTTGCATAAACATCTTCTCCCCCAGTGCATATCCTATGTTAGGATAAAGTGTTGAGAGCGATATAATAAAAAGAAGGAATATAAAGGTAGCTGAAATTTTAAGGTTTTTTACATAGATTATTGCAAAGCCAGTTAGGATTGAAAAAAACATAAACAAGATGATGTTTTGATGATCTACAAACAAGACATTGTAGTAAACTTTAATTTCATAAAAATCTATATAGTTTTTTTGCAAACCCAAAAAGATAAAAAAATCTAAAATAAATGTTACAAATACACCAGTTAAAAGAGCTTGAAGAGCTTTTGTCATCTTAATTTTCTCCTTTTTTGATTGTTTATGAGATATAAAGATGAAGAACTTCTTTGGTGCAACCCATCTTTGTTTTGTACTATTATATCAGCTTTATCTGTACAAAAAACCATATCAAAATCTCCTCCTGCCTCATTAGCAGAAGTAGAGTAGTGCCAGACTAAGTCTCTTAAGAGCTGAGAGTCGAGCGAGCTTTTGCTCACTCTAAAGGAAGAGTTTTTAACTATAAAAGTAGTTTTTTTAGCACGCCTTACACTATTTTTAAACTTTTGAGGAATCCTAGTCTTTGAGCAAAGTAGTGCTTTAAAATCTTTATAAACTTTAATAAATGGTTTATCTTGGCTTCTTTTTTTTATCTCTTTTAGTTTTTGCTGATCTTGAGATAAAAAACCGACAGTAGTGTCGGTTTGAGCAAGTATTACTCTCACCCTTATGTTAGAAAGTCTTGTAAGGCTTTTGAGTCTAACCATGAGTCATCGCCTATCTCATCAAGAGATAAGATAAGTGCTCTTGCAGCACTAAGAGTTGTAAAGTATGGAATATTTCGCTTTAAAACTTCTTGACGGATTACTATAGCATCCTTTTTAGAAGTGTTGTTATCAGAGGTGTTTATTGCCATTGCTATTTCATCATTTTTCATACTATCTTCAATATTTGGACGGCCTTCTGAAATCTTTAAAACTACTTCACAAGGAATGCCATCTGCTTCAATAACAGCTTGAGTACCTTTTGTTGCTACTAATTTAAAGCCATGTTTATGAAGTCCCGATGCTATCTCACAAGCGTGTACTTTATCTGTATCTACAAAAGACAAGAAACATGTTCCACTCTTTGGGATCTTGTTTCCAGCTGAGAGCTGAGCTTTGGCAAAACTAACTCCAAAGTTTGAACTAATTCCCATAACTTCACCAGTTGATTTCATCTCAGGAGATAAAACTAAGTCCGCACCATAGAGTTTATGAAAAGGGAAAACCGCTTCCTTTACAGAGATATGACCCTTTAGTTTTGGCTTTAGTAGTCCATTTACTTCTTGGACTATCTCATACTTGTCATAGTACTCTAGTGAACTTCTTAAGGTTTCGCCAACCATAACACGGGTTGCAACTTTTGCGAGTGGCATCCCAGTGGCTTTTGAGACAAAGGGGACAGTTCTTGAAGCTCTTGGGTTTACCTCTATAAGATATATTTCATCTCTATATATCGCGTATTGAACATTCATAAGTCCGATAACACCAAGTCCTAATGCTATAGTTTGAGTCTGTTCTTCTACTCTTTGAATCATCTCCTCAGAGAGGTTTACAGGAGGAAGTGAACAAGCACTATCTCCTGAGTGTATTCCAGCCTCTTCAATATGTTGCATTACAGAACCTATATATACATCTTTGCCATCACTAATAGCATCAACATCAAGCTCTATAGCTTGGTCTAAAAATTTATCTATAAGAACAGGAGCTTCGTTTGACACTGAGATAGCTAAGTCCATGTACTCTCTAAGCTCATCTTCTGTGTAAACTATTCTCATACCGCGGCCACCAAGAACAAAAGAGGGACGAACTAAAACAGGAAAGCCTAACTTTTCGGCTATGATGTAAGACTCTTCTTTAGTTCTAGCTAGTCCATTTGCAGGCTGTTTTAGATTGTACTCTTTTACAAAGTTAGAAAACTGCTCTCTATCTTCTGCTAAGTCTATAACGGCTGATGGAGTTCCAGCAATCTTAGCCCCTATCTTTGTTAAGCCATCTGCTAGCTTTAGGGGAGTCTGCCCACCAAAGTGAACTATGATGCCATCTGGTTGCTCATTTTCTATAACTTCTCTAACATGTTCAAAGTCAATAGGCTCAAAGTACAAAACATCAGAAGTGTCATAGTCAGTAGAAACTGTCTCAGGATTACAGTTGTACATGATAGTCTCTATATCCATCTCCTTTAGTGCAAAAGCAGCATGAACACAACAGTAGTCAAACTCTATACCTTGACCGATTCTATTTGGTCCACCGCCTAAGATAAGGACTTTTTTCTTATCACTCACTCTATTTTTAACATCAGGTAAGATAGATATATTTGTAGTTGAGTAGAGATAAGGTGTAAGAGCTTCAAACTCTGCTGCACAAGTGTCAACTTCGTTAAACTCTAGTGATATACCTAGTTTTTTTCTTGCATCATAGACTTGCATCTCTGTTGTTTTTTGCTCTGAGTTTTTAGTTATTAGCTCGGCTATTCTTTTATCAGAAAAGCCATCTACTTTGATGCTTCTCATAAGTGTTGCATCTTGTAGAATATCTTTTGTAATTGTGCTCTCAGACTCTACTATCTCTTGAAGTTGGTATAAAAACCATGGGTCAATAGCACAAGCATCAAACATCTCTTCTATACTCATACCACGGCGAAATCCCTCTGCTACAAACAAAGCTCTATCAGCATTTGGACGGCGAATCTCGTGTTTTATAAAGTCATCATCGCCTTGCATTGGCTCAAAACCACAAACTCCAGTCTCAAGTGAACAGAGTGCTTTTTGCATAGACTCTTTAAAAGTTCTACCGATAGCCATAGCCTCGCCAACTGACTTCATACTTGTACTTAGCGTGCTAACAGCTTCAGGAAACTTTTCAAATGTAAAACGAGGAACCTTTGTTACTATATAGTCAATAACTGGTTCAAAAGCTGCTGGAGTTCCTGTGATGTCGTTTGTTATCTCATCTAAAGTATAACCAACTGCTAAAAGAGTTGCCACTTTTGCTATAGGATAACCAGTGGCCTTAGATGCAAGAGCAGATGAGCGCGAAACTCTAGGGTTCATCTCTATAACTATCATTCTGCCAGTTTTTGGATCTATGGCAAATTGAACATTAGATCCACCAGTATCTACGCCTATCTCTCTAAGAATTGCAAAAGAAGCATCACGCATTCTTTGGTACTCTTTGTCTGTTAGAGTAAGAGCGGGTGCTACTGTGATACTGTCTCCAGTGTGAACACCCATAGGATCAAAATTTTCGATAGAACAAACAATAATGCAGTTATCAGCCTTATCGCGGATAACTTCCATCTCGTACTCTTTCCAACCTAGCATTGATTCCATAATCTCTATCTCATTTACAGGAGATGCTGAGATGCCCTCTTGTGCTAGCTTTTTGAATTCTTCCATGTTGTAAGCTACGCCTGAACCACCACCCGCTAGTGTAAAAGAGGCTCTTGAAATTACTGGAAAACCTATCTCACGGGCAACTTCTATAGCTTCATCAACACTATAAGCATTGCGACTCTTTGGTAAGTCCATGCCTATTTTTATCATAGCTTCATTAAATGCTGAGCGGTCTTCACCTTTGTGAATAGCCTCTGGAGATGCACCTAAAAACTCCACACCCTCAAGCATTCCTTTTTCATACATACTAGTAGCTACATTTAGTGCAGTTTGTCCACCCATAGTTGGAAGAACTGCATCGACTCTTTCTTTTTTGATGATGCGCGTTATTACATCTTCTGTGATTGGTTCTATGTAAGTTCTATCTGCAAACTCAGGGTCTGTCATAATAGTTGCTGGATTTGAGTTGATAAGAATAACTCTATACCCTTGCTCTTTTAGAGTCTTTACAGCTTGAGTACCTGAGTAGTCAAACTCACAAGCTTGACCAATGATAATAGGACCAGAACCTATCAGTAAAATCGTGTGTATGTCGGTGCGTTTTGGCATTTTTTTCCTTTTTGCAAAGTAGTAGGACTTTGTATGCTTAAGAGTTTATAATAAATGATGCGATTCTACTCAAAAAGCACTTAATTTTTGATGAGAAGCAGTGGCTATCTTTGCTATCTTAATATCTTAGAGAGTAAATATAAAACCTAGACTCTTTTGTAGTCTAATAAATAGTAGAGACTGTGAAATAACTAGGAAGTGAGGCTTCAACCTCGCCTTTTTGCGGGACACATAGTGGAGAGTGCCATTGGTTAGCATTCCCAAAAGTCCCACTTCCGGAAGAAAACTATAGTTATTTCACAGTCTCGTAGGAGTGAGTTCTATGAGTAGATGGTTGAAAATTGATTTTTAACACCTGATTTTAACTAATATAAAGATCGCTAGGTAATTTATTAGCTCTTATGTTTAGTTGTATGCTTGTTGTCTATGTATGAAATCAACAACGACTACAATAAGCTTATCACCCTCAATAAGATAAAACAGTCTATAGTTTCCGATCCTATATCTATAATAACCCTCGAAATCATCTTTTAGTTTTTTAATATTAGTTCCGTAAAAAGGGTTTTTTCTAAGTTGAGGATAAACAAAATGTTCAATTTTTGAATATAATTTTTTATCTATTTTCTTTTTAACTTTTTCGAAAGTTTTAGTTTCAGCAATCTGATACTTAGACAATGGTGTAGTCACCATTTTTGAAATCATCTAAACCATTCATCAAGTTTTGAACAAGCTCTTTATCATCTATAATTTCTACCATCTCTTCATTCTCTACAAATTGTGAGGATGTTAAATATTGCATTGTTGCAAACTCTATAAAGTTTGAAAGGTTTCTTTTTTGACCTTCAGCTGCGAGTTTAATCATATCGTAAACAGAGTCGTCAACTCTCATTGTAACTGTTTTCATAATATATCCTTTGAATAATAATTATACTATTATATTCAAATTAATTCAGTTTGTCAATTTTATATTCAAGCAAAGGGGCGTAGCAAGTGGATAACTATTTGTCTCAAGTGTTTGTTGTATACTTTTATAATAATTGAGTGCTATTAACAATTATTAAGGTAGATCCTGAATCAAGTTCAGGATGACGGTTTGTTTGTTCAGGATGACAGTTTGTTTGTTCAGGATGACAGTTTGTTTGTTCAGGATGACAGTTTGTTTGTTCAGGATGACGCGTGTCCCGTCATTCCGTGCTTGACACGGAATCTAGTTTATAAATTAATCAGAGGGTTCAATTTATTTGGGAGTGTTAGAAATTTCGTGTCAGTTTGATAAAATACTATCAAGGACTGACAATGAATGAAGAAGTAGATTTTGCTT
>NZ_AUPZ01000014.1 GCF_000445475.1 Sulfurimonas hongkongensis | reverse complement strand
GTTTTGTAAGTATAACGGTCACGCAGTGAGCGGATAACGTTTGAGTTGAGAAATATTTGAGCCGCAAGGGTCAAATATTTCTCTCCAATGATTTGTTATGTATTTATGATTATTCATCTATTCTTTTATCACATATTTGTTTTATTTCATTAGCATTAGAACGAAACCATTTGTATGCTTTAGCTTCTGAGGAGTTAGAATTCATTAAATCATTATGTTTTTTCATTGTTATAGCAATCGAATCTAACTCTATGCCATTAGACATAAATTTTTCATGCGATTCTATGTCTAAATATCCTTCATTTAATGCTTGAACTTTGATACATATATTTTCAAGGTCTTCACCAGTCTTATAGTGTGAATATATTGAAAAAATTAATAAGCCAACTAATATCCAAACACCAATATTTTCTATAAATTTATTTTTCATAACTACCTTTTCCTATACATAACGGTTGACTTCACTGACAGGGGAACCTGTTCGGTGCAAGGATTTGTTATAAATTTTCATCTTGTTGTAAAAACTTACCTAAATCATCAATCAAAACAAAGTCAACTTTTTCTTTGTAAAATGCAGAAATGTATAGCGTATTAACAACAAAGCCTTTTTTAACTTTCCATCCACTTTTATCTTCTATTTTGAAATGCTTTAGTATTTCATCTTTATTTTCTTCAATAAAATCAAATTTTTTATTTAACTTTATTAAATATGATTTTTTGCCTTTAAGAAACTTATTCAACTCTCTATCTATCGCTGACATGTGGAGTTTCTTATTTACATTTTTAGCATCCATTATAAATACCATTTTGGTATTGGGATTTATAACAAGTAAATCTATTTCTCCACAAGATGGCTTCTGTTGAAATTTTTTAGAAAGTGTTTGGAATTTATCTATATTGCATCTGACAAACTCTTCACCTAAAGACTTTACAGCTTCCTTACATGTCAAAATTTCTAGATCTTTATCAAGTTTATCATGAATTTTAGTTAGTTCTTTTTTTACCAAATTTGTATCATCAATACTAAAAGGACTATCCCCTTCAAATAATGGAAAAGTCCAACCATCTATAGCATTTAAAAGTAATTGATGTCCAAAAAGATATTTGTCATCTATTCTTATAAAAGGAGATAAGTTTAATCTTTCCTTTTTTCTCATCAGCCTATCGATACTATAATCAATATATTTGTAATTACTATATGTTTTAAAGTCCAATGATAAAAACGCTAATATTTTTTTTATTTCACCAAGTGCTACCGTTTCTTTAAAAATATTTTTTAAATGTTCAAATATTTCTTCTACTGATAAAAGAGATAATGGAAAATATGAGTCTTTTTTAATCTCAAATCGTCCTAGAGCCATCATGACTTTTATCATATTCTCTAAATAAAACCCATACTCACTATTCCATGCTGAATTTAATTGTTCATTAAAAGGAGATGATACTTTTGTATTTTCCTCTTCTTCTGATGATTCTGTAATTGTAGATTCATTTTTAGCTGAAATGATTTGTGAACTTGTAGTTTGCTTATAATGTGCGTTAAAATCAATATCTGAAGATTTATCTATATCTATCAATTCATAGGAACTTGTAATCTCAATACCAGTTTTCGCTAAACGATAATGTAATTGATCACTTCTTTGGATTGTTTCATTTATTATTTTTGAACATGCCATTAGATAATACCAATCATGTTCAGAAATACTTTTAGCACCTTGTGGTGTTACTTTTAAAGTAGTATGCAAAATATGTTTAGCTGAAACTGCTAATTCAGACGTTTCAATTTTTTCTTTGTAATATCTTTCATGAATATCAAACTCTATATATTTTTCTACATCAAACTTCATTTGATTTTTTTCTTTTTCTCTTTTGCCTTCTATATATTCAATTTGTTTATAAGCATATATTAAGATGGAACTATCGAATTGACTAATTCTATCTTCTAGTTTTTTTTGTAAAAATTCAAAAATTAAATTATTAAGTTGTTTGGCATCTTCTACCCAATACTCTTTAGACTCAATACTAAGTTGTTTAAGATAGTTAACCATCTCTTGGTTAACATTTGCGATAAATGATGGTTGAAACAATAAAGGTTTCTGATAACCTTCAAGTCTAGCATTATCAACAGGTTTGTTTTCTAAAACAAAAGCTCTTTCTTTTATATCCCAAATATTTTCAATAAATTTAGATACCGAGTTTTTTTGAGATTGAATATTTAATGCAAGCAGTAAAGATTCAATGAATTTTTTAAAAATATATTTCTCTGGATTTATATGCTCTTTGTATCCAAATGTATTTTCTAGTCTTTCCAATTTAGATGTAATTACAACAGCTGTAAAAATTTCATTATAGATATATTTACGAATTTGCGAAGAAAAAACAATATTTTCTTTATCATCTATTTTATTCGCATATTGTAATAAATGTTCTAAATCTTCATTTTGTTTCACAAAACTATCTGGGAAAATAGATATCATAAAATCTTGAGTGTTGATATCAAAACTAAAATTCTTTAAAAATTCAAAAATACTTTCTTTATATCTATCTATATAAAAACTTAAAAACTCTGCTATAAACATAGATACTCTTATCTCTTCATCTTTTAGATTAAATCCATTAGAGGGATAAACTATCCATATAAGTTTGTTTTGATGTTTCACACACCGACCACCATCTATCATTGAAGTATCAATATATTCATAAGTCGAATTACCAAGATGAGCAATTCTATTAAATTTATTGGGAAAACTAGATTCAACTAATTCATAAATATTGTCTTGATATTTTTCATAAAGGTGTTTATGGTAAAAATCACTCCAAGAATGAGTAACAAACATCATCAAATCAGGTTGTTGACCCATTATCGCAAATGATTCATTTTCGTAATAAACTGCAAAGCTATCAAGTGCATCCATTTGTATAGGGTTATTATTGTGCAAAGATTGTCTTTTTTCTGCTTCTAAATATTGCCAAAGTGTTGTATTGTTATCTGTCTCTTTTTCACTAAGTAACTGCAAAATAGGTTTTATATCTAAAGAGTTATAAATAAAAATATTTTTTTCTTTCCAATCCTCTGCAAAACCTAACATATAGTTTAAAGTTAGTTCTTCAAAAATAATCATAATTTTAATTTCAGACATATCAATAGGTGTTTGATTCATGTTAACCATATGTTTTTTTCTCTCGAAACGAAACATAAAAAGTTCATCTACCAATTTCATTTTTTCTAACTCTTCAAATGATTTCTGTGCAATATCACCTATAGAATTTTGTAAATTATTTGAATGAGGAATGAATTTAAACAAAATAACTTTATTTGAGTCAATTTGAGCTAACGTATCAAAATATTTTGAATGAATATTTTTTGACATATCCATTAATCCATCTAGTCTATGTGGAGGACTAAAAAAATATGAAAGCATCTTCATCATTCTTTGAAACATAGAATCATTTATTCTATCCATGTATTGAAATTTTTCATTATATATTATTTTTGATGTTAAGTTATAGATAGTTTCTATGTGCGATTCAAATGGAATAATAAAAAACTTATTGTCAATCTTTGTATATAATCCATTAAAATTATTTATACCCATTTCATAAAAATATATTGAGTCTTTTAAGTCTGTATCATCAGTTTCTAATTGAGGAATTTTGGCATTGCTAACACTATCATCAATGCCAAAATCAAACATTTTTTCTGTTTCTGTTAAAGGAGGTATTTTTTTGGAGTTATGCAGGTGCTTTATATCTACACAATCAACTTCAAAAAAAGATTTATATTTATTAAAAAACTCTAAGCTCGGTATATACATGGAAGTATTTTCAGACTGAGCCTCGTAGTCACTTCTCAACTTAGTTAAAATATCTGTTTGTCGTTGTAACGAAAATAAAAATTCAGATTTAATATTATTTAATTCTTCAATATTTACTGAAAAAACAATTTCATGAAATTGTTTTAAAGCTTCGTAAGGTCGTTCAAGTGATCCATAAAAGAAATAATACTTTTCCCCATCTAAAAAAAGTGGTATTAATTTAGCCTGTTTAAATGGTTCAAAATCTTCCATCATTAAAAAATGATTAGAATATTTTTGCTCAAACCAAGATATAAATTCTTCAAACTCTTCTCTTATTAATATTTTATTTGAAAATTTCTCTTCATTGATTGATATAAGGGTATGAATAAGTAACTCACATCTAATCCCAAATTTCTGATTTGAAGGATGAACCATAGAAACAATTAACCATTGGTAAAACTCTTTTTTGTTGTATTGAGTAAATTGTTCTATTAATTCATTCTGCAAGATAAGTTCCTTTTGTATCTATAACGACTATAGTGAGCTAATAAGTTGCCGCTAGGTAATTTATTGGCTACTATGTTTTATTATACAGCTTCTTTGTGATGTTCAATTTGCATAATTTTGTCAGCTAACCAAGTTTTTATGATTGCTTGACGACTTACTCCAATGTGTTGTGCTTCTTCATCAAGTTTTTTAACCATCCATGTAGGAAAGTCAATATTAATTCTTTTTGGTTCTAAGTTAGGTCGTTTAATCGTTGATAAATCAAGATAATCTATTATATCTTTCTCATTTTCATCAAAGATTTTGTCAAATTCTTCAGCTTTCATAGATTTCAATCTCCTTTTTTCTTGCTCTTCGTGCAGAGATAATTCTAATTTTATCTTCACGAATTGTTGAAACAACAGTATAAAACTTGGAGTTAATTTTGCCAATGTTAATAAATCTTTCTTCATCTTCATAAGATGTTAAAATTTCAACCATCCTATCATCATTCCATAGAAGTTTAGCATCTTCAAAATCAATTCCATGCTTTTGCTTATTTGATAAGCTTTTGTTACTATCATATTTATATTTCATATAAGAAGTATATCATTATTATATGAAATAGTAAAACTGTGAGAAAATTTACTGTGACTGTGGATGTATAACGGTTAAAATGAGCAATCAGTAACCCGCGTGCGGGTCACTGATTGGCTCCTCTGGTTTGTTATGTAATCTACTCAAAAAAAGAAAAAAACCTTTTGAATAAATTTTTTTCTTGAGATATTTTTACTGCTTGTACTTCTTTTTCAAATGATTGAATATCCGTTTCTTTTTGTGTAATAATCAATTTTTCTTTATTTAGTTCATCTTTTTCATAGTCTTTCATCATCTGCTCCAACTTTTCAATATCCATTTGAAACATACTATTACACGCATTACAATAGAACCTCTGAATGTATCCATTTTTACGTCTTCTTTTATCTTTTTTATGTATATTTGTTTTTTCTCCGCAATTTGGACATTCTACGTGTCTTAACCATTTTGCTCTTTCAAGTTTTTTATTACTTGTTGTTTCATCTATGATTTTATTATTTAATTGACTGTTTTCAATCTCTTGTTTAACAAGTTGATAAAGTTCATTGAATTTATTTTTTTCAAACAAAGTAGAAGTCATTTTAATATTGAAATTAGATTCTAATTTTATGAGTTTCATTTTTGTATTATCAAATATGTGTACTTTATACCAGTCAGGTATATTTTCATGCATATATTTGGAATCTTTAATTAAATTAATTCCATACTGCAATCCATCACCTTTTAGTATCCAATCATTTTGATTTAATGTTGATTCTTTCACAACAAAATTTAAATTTTTTAATGCTTTATTGAATTTCGCAGTTGTAATATCTATTGAAAATTCTTTTATTAGATGTTGAAGAGTATTATAGTTACCAAGTATTGAGTTTTTTACTTTTTCGTATTCGTCCCAAGATAATCCGTCGGGATGATTATAAATATTTTGAATATCATATAAATCACCTTCATAATCCTGAACCAAAATATAGCTTTTTTCTATAGCAATTTTTCTTTTTTGTTTTAATTCTTCTTCATACTTTTGCCTCTCATTATCTAATCTTTCTTGTTCTTTTTGTTTTTTGTTTTCAAGAAATGATTTAGCATATTTATAATCTCTAGTGTATTTAAATATTTTTCCGTAATACATTTCAATGATTATTTCATCGTTTTTTACAATAATATGTCTAACTTCATCTTCCAAAGAATAATCACTTGTTGATTCATAAAGACAATAATATATTCCGTCAGGCGACGGCTCATATTGGTCATCTTCTATTGAAAATTGAATATTTTGTTTACTCGGAATAACCTCTTTAATGTAGTTGGCTATATCTTGTTTCTCTTTGCCTTGCAGGGGTAAAGGAATAGTGTCAAAGCGTTTTTTAAAAAAAGCTTCGATTTTTTCGTATCCTATAGGTTTGTTTTGTTTAGACCACCAATTTTCACCAGTATAGCTATCATTTAAATATCCATATCTCGTACCATCTCCATCAAAAACATCTATCCAGCTAACACTACCTAGTAAAGTAAAATTACCTATCTCAATGATTTCATCAAAGTCTCTTTTAAAACCCCATTCTTTTTCTTGATAAAATTCAATAGACTCTTTAAATTTTGATATTCCAATTGGTAAATTATTTATATCAAGTTTATTGATAATATGTTTACATAATCTTCTTGGGTCATTTAATTTATATTGCCATCTTGTCTCTTTCCAGTCAGGACAAGAACAAGTAAGTTTGACAATATCTGTATTATATTCATTCATGGGCAATCTTTTTTACATAACTATTTAATCAAACACATTCTATATAAAACGACCTTAAATACAACAATTAACAATCACATTTAATGTGTGTTAAAAATGCAAATTTATCAAAAAGTATGTCATTTTGTCATATTTTTTAGTCAAAAGATAAAAATACTATAAAGTGTTTAAATATTATATGTGTGTTAAGTAGATTTTAGAGAGTTTAATACACACTTTGTGAGTTAAATGTTGCATATAGTACTTAACACACAAAATGTAGCTTAAGCGGAGGGGTTTTTTATGGAAGTTAAAAAGAAATTGTTGGACATAGTAAGAGATAAGATTCGTTTTAAACACTATAGTTTCTCAACTGAAAAAACTTATGTGCATTGGATTAAGCATTACATCTTATTTCATCACAAAAAACATCCCATCGAAATGGGTAAAGCAGAAATAGAACAGTACCTTACTAAGTTAGCGGTAAAAGACAGAGTTTCGCCAACGACTCAGAACCAGGCTTTTAGTGCTATCTTATTTTTATACAAAGAGGTGCTTGGTGTTGATATAAGCGAGTGGAATATTCAGGCATTTCGTTCTCAAGAAAGAAAACATATACCAGTTGTGCTTACAAAAGATGAAGTGAAAAGAGTACTACAAAATATACCTATGGACTATAGTGTTATAGTACATCTTATGTACGGATGTGGGTTAAGAATGAATGAGGCTTTAAATCTCAGAATAAAAGATATTGATTTTGGATATGAAAAAATATATATTTGGGATTCAAAATCTTTAACAGACAGAACTATCCCTCTTCCTAAAAAGCTAAAAGAGCAGCTCTTAGCTCAAGTAAGGCTAGTTGAAAAGCTGCATAAAAATGATATAGACAATGGTTTTGGAAGTGTTTATTTACCTTACTCTTTAGAAAAAAAATACCCATCAGCAAAGTATGAAACCAAATGGCAGTACCTATTTCCTATGAAAAACATATCTAAAGACCCAAGAACACATGAAAAAAGAAGACATCACATCCATCCGCAAACTTTAGGACGAAACATAAAAGCAGCATCTCAAAAGGCAAACCTAAACAAGCGTGTAACTTCACATATTTTTAGACACTCTTACGCTACGCATCTACTACAAGCTGGGATAGATCTCAGGAGTATACAGGAGCTTTTAGGTCATAAAAGTGTTGAGACAACCATGATATATACTCATGTAGTGAGTGAGATGAACAAGGCTAAAGTTATAAGCCCTTTGGATTTCTAGACTTCTTCCCCATCTTAACAAACACAATAGCAATAGCAATTCCTACAAATATCACAGCTACTGTAACTGCGATAAATGTAGCTGAAACTGGCTCTGCAAAATTAGGCATTTACAACTCTTGCACATCTCTCGCATGTTTCATCTTCATTTGCTGCTTGGTACTTCCAGCATCTTGGGCACTTGTGAGCAGTTGCTTTTGTGATGGTAAATGAGTCATCACCAACTTTGAAGCTTCCTAGAGACTCTTTTTCTTCTTCATCAGATACTTTTGAGACTACAAACCAGTCCTCAGCATCGGTTGAGTCCATGTCGAGGATTGCTTTAGAATTACATGAGATGGCTAACTCTAAAGTGTTTTTTATGATTTTTTCTTTTTTAAGTGTATCTACTATAGTTGCAAAACTCTCTCTTGCTTTTACCATATACTCTTCATCAAATGAAGTCTCTATCTCTTTTATCTCTTCATAAACCATATCAAAGATGCTCGATGCATCTCCTTTTATGATAGCAGGAGCATTCTCAACTATCTCATCTGCTGTATATGTGAGTATCGGAGCTATTAGAAGTAGCATCGACTTTGTGATGATAGCCATCGCACTTTGAGATGCTTTTCTCTTTTTGTCACTCTTTGCATTACAGTAGAGTGAGTCTTTTGTCATGTCTATATACATTCCGCTTAACTCATTTACTATAAAGTTGTTTAGCAGACTCATTCCATGAACATAGTTGTACTCAGAAAATGACTTATGAGAGTTGTTAAAAACTTCTCTAGCAACGCTTAGTATCCATCTATCTAGCTCTCCCATCTCCGAGTACGGGCTTAGAACTTCAAGGTCGTTGATGTTTGCAAGCATGATTCTAAAAGTATTTCTGAGCTTTCTATAGTTTTCGGAGTTTTGTTTTAAAATACCCTGAGAAATCTTCAAATCCCCTTGATAGTCACTAGATGCTACCCAAAGGCGAAGTATCTCACTTCCATACTCTTTTAAAACTTTCTCAGGAGCGACAACATTGCCTTTTGATTTTGACATCTTCTCGCCCTTTTCATCGACTGTGAAACCGTGAGTTAGGACTCCTTTGTAAGGTGCTTGATGTTCAACCGCGGCACTTAAAAACATAGAAGATTGAAACCAACCACGATGCTGGTCACTTCCCTCTACATAAAGATCAGCTGGGTAATCGCCAGCATCGTAGTTGCGAGACTTTAAAACACTATACCAAGTTGAACCACTATCAAACCAAACATCTAAAATATCTGTTACTTTTTCAAGCTCGTCCGCCTTGTAGCCGCTTCCAGGATATAAAAGCTCTTCTATAGACATCGAGTACCAAGCATCACTACCTTGCATCTCAAATATCATAGCTACAAAGTTTAAAACCTTCTCATCAAAGAGAACTTCACCACTGGATTTAACTCTAAAAAATGCTATAGGCACACCCCAATCTCTTTGGCGAGAGATACACCAGTCAGGGCGATTTGCTACCATGGATTCTAGTCTTTTTTTACCTGTTTTTGGAAAGAAAAGAGTCTTTTGGACTTCACTAAGAGCTATCTCTCTTAGAGTCTTGTCTTGTGTCTTTGGTTTTTCATCTACAGATATAAACCACTGCTTAGTTGCACGAAAGATAAGAGGAGTGTGACTTCTCCAGCAGTGTGGATATGAGTGAGTAAACTTTGACTCATAAAGAAGCGCATCGCCTAAAAGTTCTAGGATTTTATCGTTACACTTAAAGATAAGTTGTCCTACAAACCCCTTGGGATTTGGAAGAAGCTTCTCTTTTACTACGGTCTCATCAAAGCATCCAGTCTCATCAACTGGCATAAGAACTTCTAAGCCGTACTTTAGTCCAACTCTATAGTCATCTTCACCGTGTCCTGGAGCAGTGTGTACACAACCAGTTCCACTGTCCATCATTACATGATCGCCTAAAACTACTGTAGAAGTTCTACCGTTTAGTGGGTTGATTGCTTTTTTGTTCTCTAGAGTTTTAGGGTCTATCTCTTTAGCTATTTCGCCTTTTACAACTCCTAACTCTAGTAGTGATTCGTGCAGATCACGAGCTACAATAAAGCCATCAGTAGTTAGTGCGTACTTCTCCTCTGGGTTTAAAGAGATGCCTGTGTTTGATGGAAGAGTCCACGGTGTAGTTGTCCAGATGACAAGGGCAGCCTTGCCACTTAGTCCTGTCTCTGCTTTTGCCTCATCGCTTAACTTAAATGCTACATAGATAGAGTGAGACTCTTTGTCCTCGTACTCAACTTCCGCCTCTGCAAGTGCAGTTCTTTCAGCCCATGACCAGTAGACTGGTTTGCTACGCTCTATAAGAAGTCCAGCTTTTGCAACACTGCAAAGAGTTCTGTATATATTTGCCTCAAATTTAAAGTCCATAGTCACATAAGGGTTTTCCCAATCAGCCAAGATACCGAGTTTTTTAAACTCATCTCTTTGTATATCTACAAATTTTCTAGCATGCTCACGACAAAGTTCTCTTACTTTAGAGACTTCTAAAAGCTCTTTTTTCTTTTTGCCACCAAGTTTTTTCTCAACTTGTTGCTCGATTGGAAGACCATGACAATCCCAACCCGGAGTAAAACGGACAGACTTGCCGGCAAAATAGTGTTGTTTTACAATGATATCTTTTAAAATCTTGTTTAGTGCATGACCTATATGAGTGTTTCCGTTTGCATATGGAGGTCCATCATGAAGAGTAAAACTAGGTGCATCTTTGCGGTTAGCTTTCATCTTTTCATAGACTTTGTTTTCATCCCAAGCATCATATCTTAAAGGCTCATTGTTTATCAGATTGCCTCTCATGGCAAAGTTTGTAGTAGGTAAAAGTAGTGTCTCTTTGTAGTCCATCTGTATCCCATATAGAGGGCATCTCTAGAAGCGCCCAATAGATTAAAATTTTTGGATTATATCTTTTGTGTCTTTAAAAGCTTCTTTAAAGCAAAGAATGGTGCTATAATAAGCCGAATTAAAATCTGATAAAAAGGCTATATTTAATGAAGCTGCATCTCATATTTATTGGCAATAAATTTTTTTACAATACCTCGCTCCAAGACTATATTATAAGAAAAGTGAGACAAAAGTGTGACTTTATAGACTCCATAACCTACTTTAAAGAGAGTGATAACTCACTTTTTTTGTACCTTGAAGAGGAGATAAATACAAATAATAAGCTCCTCATCATAACAACAAAGCAAAACTTCTCAACCATAGGAAAGCTTATCTGCACAGTTACAAGTGACAACCAAATTCTAAAAGATAATATGCTTATTCCCTCAAATAGTTCAGCTTATGAAGATAACAGTTATCTTTTAGAGTATAAAGATGCGATGATAAATGTGCTTCATATAGATGAGATGCAAAAAATGCCAGAGGTCTTATTAGCTGCACAGGAAAATAGTGCAGTTGTGCATATTTTTGAAAAAACTGGGGATGAAGCAAGTAGAATTTTAAATCCAATAGCTCAAACATTTGATGTCAATATAGATGTCATAACTCTTATAGATGGCTGGCTTAGAGTGGATATTGTGAGTAAAAAGTTTGGAGAGATGTCAAATTTTATAAGATCAGCAAAACAACTTTTACCCCAAAACCTTATAGCCGCTTCAAATATGACTCATTACATCATAGAGACACTCTCAAGAGCTCAAAAAAGAGTAACTTTTGCAGAGAGTTGTACAGGTGGGCTTTTATCTTACTACTTTACAAGAGAAAATGGAGCTTCTAAAATCCTTGATGGTGCACTGATTACCTACTCAAACTCCATAAAAGAAAATTGGCTCGCAGTAGATGCTAATATCTTAGAGAAAAATGGAGCTGTAAGTGCTAAGGTAGTAAAAGAGATGTGTGAGGGTGCTCTAAATGTAAGTAGTGCAGACTATGCACTAGCCGTTAGCGGTATAGCAGGAGACACTGGAGGAACTGAATATAAGCCAGTTGGAACTGTTTATGTGGGAGTTAGCTCAAAAACCCATCACGCTCATATGCACTTAAGATTAGATGGAGATAGGAACTATGTACAGAGACAAAGTGTGTTATTTGCGATAAAAATGCTTATTTTAATAGACAAAGAGATATTTTTTTAAATTTAGTCACAAATATCTTGACTTCTAAAATCTATTTGTCTATAATTTCGACCTCTTAACTATAAGAGGGTAAAGTCTTGTTAGCTCAGCTGGTAGAGCACGTCACTTTTAATGATGTGGCCGATGGTTCGAATCCATCACAGGACACCATTTATTTTGTACGCGAAACGAGCAAAAGCCCGTTTCACTACGTTAACACTAGGTTTTACTCAGCGTAAGGCTCATCGAACTAGTTCGATTTTAGTTATAGTATACAAAATTGCGATTATTTGAACTGCTTGTTTTTGCTTCGCCAAAAACTTCAGCACAACTAATTCAAAAAACAAATATTGATAAATTCTTGATTTTTGTTTTAATCAAGAAAAAAATCAGCGGTGGTAGTTCAGTTGGTTAGAATACCTGCCTGTCACGCAGGGGGTCGCGAGTTCGAGTCTCGTCCACCGCGCCATTTTTTGATTATTTGCACTCAAAACTTTGACTCATGTACTACAGTACACTTCGCCAAAGCTTTAAGCACAACTAATTCAAAAAAACTATTTTATACGCGAAACGAACAAAGTCCGTTTCACTACGTTAACACTAGGTTTTACTCAGCGTAAGGCTCATCGAACTTGTTCGATTTTAGTATTAGCAACTTGTTTAAAAACAAGTGACAATTTAGTTCTTTGATATTTTAAAATATTGTTTAAAAAATGGGCGTTTAGCTCAGTTGGTAGAGCGCTACCCTTACAAGGTAGATGTCACTGGTTCGAGTCCAGTAATGCCCACCATTTTTTGATTATTTGCACCCAAACTTCTAACTCACATACTTAAGTATGCTTCGCTAGAACTTTAGGCACAACTAATTCAAAAAACAAATATTGATAAATTCTTGATTTTTGTTTTAATCAAGAAAAAAATTAGCGGTGGTAGTTCAGTTGGTTAGAATACCTGCCTGTCACGCAGGGGGTCGCGAGTTCGAGTCTCGTCCACCGCGCCATTTTTTGATTATTTGCACTCAAAACTTTGACTCATGTACTACAGTACACTTCGCCAAAGCTTTAAGCACAACTAATTCAAAAAACAAGTTTTGAGATTTTCAAAACAAAAACTTATAAGCCTTATGTTTATGAAAGTGACCCTTTCGTCTAGTTGGCCAAGGACGCTATCACTTCATGGTAGAGACAGAGGTTCAAATCCTTTAGGGGTCGCCACAAACTGTTGGTGTAATAAATAGTTTAAAAGATGGGCGTTTAGCTCAGTTGGTAGAGCGCTACCCTTACAAGGTAGATGTCACTGGTTCGAGTCCAGTAATGCCCACCATTTTTTGATTATTTGCACCCAAACTTCTAACTCACATACTTAAGTATGCTTCGCTAGAACTTTAGGCACAACTAATTCAAAAATTATTTTTGATTATTTGCACCAAAACTTTTAACTCACATACTACAGTACACTTCACTAAAAACTTCAGCGCAACTAATTCAAAAAACAAGTTTTTTCATCTTCAAGTTCAAAACGTTAACTAACAATTAACACCTTACCACTCAAATTTTAACATCACAAATCAACTTACTAAACAAATCTTGCTCCTCTTAGTTTTACGCACTTTTATATGATATAATTGCCGCATATTTAACAGTGGAAAAGTACTATATGCTCTCATCAGATGTAAGTTTTATACTTAACAACAAAGAAAATTTATTAACTCAAACATATTTTGAACTCCAAACTCATTTTGAGAAAAAGTACGGCAAAAATACCGTTGTTTTTATGGAGATTGGAACTTTTTTTGAGGTTTATGAAGTTAACAACGATGAGTTACAAGTTGGTAAAGCAAAAGAGATGGCTGAGCTTTTAAATATCCAACTTACCAAAAAAAACAAAAGCATAGTTGAAAATTCAGTTAGAAATCCACTCTTAGCTGGTGTTCCCTCGGTCTCTTTTGAGAGATACTTAAACCGTCTTATCCAAGAGCAAAAATACACAATCATCATCGTAAAGCAAAAAGGAAATCCACCAAAAATTAGCAGATATATCTCACAAATTGTCTCACCCGGGACCAATTTTGAGCATATTGTGGACAATGATGATAACTTTATTGTCTCTATCTTAGTTGATTGCTACAGAGGCATCTACAATATTGGATACTCTGCCATAGATGTAACCACAGGAAAGACTTGGCTCTATGAGACACATGGAACAAGTGAAGATCCAGCATATGCACTAGATGAAGTTTTTAATCTTTTAAACATATATAGGACCTCAGAAGTAGTGCTTACTTTTTTAGATGGAGTGAGTGATCAGAGGCATGTTTTACAGTATCTTGAAATTGCCGAACATTATCACTACTGCATAAACAATAAGCGACCACGCATAGAGTTTCAAAATGAACTCTTCAAAGAAGCCTATCAAATCGAGTCACTACTCTCTCCCATAGAACACCTTGACCTTGAGCGAAACCCGATGATAACGGAAGCTTTAGCTATTTTAATCCACTTTGTAATAGAGCATGATATACATATAGTTCAAAAACTAAATACTCCGAAACTCATAGATAACCGCCGCTTTATGTACCTTGGAAATAATGCACTAGAGCAAGTTGGAGTCATCTCAAAAGATAGAAATGAATTTACACTTTTAAAGATGATGGACAAAAGTTCAACAGCTATTGGTAGAAGGCTTTTAAAAGAGAGGCTTCTAAACCCTATCATAGAAAAAGATGAGCTAGAACGTCGTTACAACCTTATAGAGAGGGTTTCATCCCATACAAGGTTTTTAGATGAGACTATGAGAGGGATTTATGACTTAGAGAGACTCTCTAGGCGGCTAAATCTTGGGCGACTTCACCCTTTTGAGATGAACCATATATATGAGTCGATGTTAAATGTAAAAGATTTGATGTTATATGCTAAAAAACATAAAATTCAAAAAACTCCTTTTCATGAGAGTGAGCTTGATGAGTTTTTAAGAGATATAACAAAAAGCATAGACTTAGATGTCTCTCGTCGTTTTACAAACAACAGTGTTGATGAAAACTTTTTGATGAGAGGAGTTGATGAGGCTGTAGATATCTTAGTCGAGCAAAACAGAGCTATGCTTATAGCATTTGGGGACATTATGGCTAAAATTGAGCAGATGCTAGAGAGTACAAATGCAAGTACATCTGGTCGCTTTGTAACTTTGGGGCTTTTAGAAAAAGAGGGTTACTATATCTCTCTTAGTAAGACTCGTTTTTCTATGATAGAGAGTGAGTTTAAAAAGCATGAAGAGTTTAAAGATTTTAGTGTTAAAAAGCTCACAAATAGCGTAAAAATAACCTCTGCCTTTACAGATACCATCTCTGACAATATCATGAAAAATCGTAGAAAAATCGTAGTCTTAGTAAAAGATAGATTTTTAAAACTTCAAGCTCTTTATGAGAGAAGATATTCTCTGCTTTTTGATAGAGTTATAGCCTATATTTCGGACTTAGATGTAGCTGTAAGTTCATCAAAAGTAGCACAAGAACATAACCACTCACGACCTATGATAATCGACGTTAAAGAGGATGAAAACTTTATGCAAGTTATGCAGCTAAGACATCCACTTATAGAGACTCAGCAAAGAGTTGGCATCTATGTTCCAAACGATATTGTAATGGGTAATCGCGCATATATGGACTTACCACATCCAAACACTGTAATGCTTGATGTTGGTGTGCATGATGGGCATGACATAAATGGTGTGCTTTTGTATGGTATAAACTCTAGTGGAAAGTCTTCACTTATGAAGAGTATCGCCATAGCTGTTTTGATGGCACAAGCTGGCTTTTTTGTAAGTGCATCTGTTATGAAGTTCTCTCTCTTTGACTCTCTTTTTACTCGTATAGTCTCAAAAGACAATCTTGCAAAAGGACTCTCAACTTTTGCAGTGGAGATGCTAGAGCTTAAAAATATATTTAACCGTGCAACAGTTCGCTCACTTATACTCGGAGATGAGATAAGTCACGGAACTGAGACACTCTCAGGCGTAGCTATAGTCTCATCTGCCATCATCAAACTCTCACAACTTCGTTCACTTTTTCTCTTTGCAACGCACCTGCATCAACTCTCAAGCATGAAAGAGATAAGCACGCTTGATAATGTAGTAAACTTGCATCTAAGTGTTGAGTACGATGAGCTAAAAGATGCACTTGTCTTTAACAGAGTTCTACAGGCTGGAAGTGGAAGTAGCATCTATGGTTTAGAGTTTGCAAAGTCTCTACATATGGATGAAGATTTTTTGAGTATTGCAAACAAGATAAGAAAAAGACTTGCAAATGACTTTGATGAGTTAGAGCTACTTGTAAAGAAAAAAACGAGCAAGTATAACAAAGAGCTTTATGTGACAAAGTGTGTTATTTGTGGAGCCATGGCAGAAGATGTCCACCACATCTCACAACGCTCACTTGCAGATAAAGCTGGTTTTATAGGTCACTTCCACCAAGACAACAAACACAATCTTATCCCTCTTTGTAAAGAGCATCATAACGAGATACACAACGGTAAACTCAAGGTTGATGGCTTTGTAATGACTTCAAAAGGTTTAGAATTAAAGTTTGAAGAGCAGATGAGTAAACCCAAAGAAGTTGAAGTAAAAGAGCCAGAAATTAATAATCCTAAAGCTCAAGATGACTCTGATGAATTTGTTTTGGATGATTGGGATTAACGGTCACGCAGTGAGCGGATAACGTTTGAATAGAGCCAATGAGTGACCGCTAGGTAACTTATTGGCTCCTATGTTTTGTTAACTTATTTTTTTAAAGCTCCCAGTTTCTTCTTTTAATCTTTCAGCAATCCAAACTTTAATAATTGATTGTCTTGTTACTCCAATCTTCTTAGCTTCCTCATCAAGTAAGTTTATTATCCATTCAGGGAAGTCAACATTGACTTTTTTAGTCTCCGTTTTTAGTTTTTTTATATCTTTAAGTCTTATTGCAGATGAGAAATCTAAATACTCAGTAATATCTTCACTATCATCAAACTTTTTATCAAACTCTTGGGCCGTTATCTTTTTCATAATTTTTTTCCTCATTTTTTCTGCATCTTCTAACACTAATAATTCTGTATATATCACTTCTTAGTGTAAAAATAGCTATATAGCATTTATTTTGAAATTTTGAAATTAAAGCATATCTTATTTCTTCATCTACAATATTTGCAGGAATAATAAGTGCATTTTCATCTCGCCATAGATTTTGCGCATCTACGAAATCAATTCCATGTTTTTCTTTATTGATTTGGCTTTTGATTGCCTCCTCTGGTTTGTTAGCACGGTAAATCATATTTTACCTTAGTAGAAAAATCAATGTTGGGCAAAAGAATAGCAATATCATTCCTATGCCTAGCAAATAGCCTTTTTTAGGATTGAAGTCCTCCAGAATCTTTGTCCATGACAAACGGAAGACTGCCTTTCCAAAATATATATCCAATAATGTCATCGAGCAGACCCAGATCAATCCTATGATAAAACACTCGGAGATGTCCTTTGGTCCAATCCAGGGTAAAGAAAACCAGGCTATCGTATAGAAAATAATGACACCGAAAAAAAACTCATCTGTTTTCCTCTACGGCGTCCAAAATGTCGTTGTAAATACCTCACGCGAAGATTCCCGTTCAACACTTCGCCTCCTGCGATGAATAGCCAATAATAAATGTCTTTAAAAGTATGCCTGTCCTTTAGGAATGATTTTCCAAGCTAAATTCAGTTAACGTTTGTCTTGATCGATAATTTTAAATTATTGTGTCTCCTCGTTTTTGTTATGTTTTTATATCATCAAATATTGTGAAATCAAATTCCCAAAAATGGTTAGTTTATTTGTAACTGGTATTGCACCAAGTTTAATTGGAATAATTTTATCTCTATTAATATACGCAATAGGGTCACTAATCTTTTGATAGTTTACAGATATATTATCAGAAACTATTGTATTGTTTTGACCAAAGTTTAAATTACCGTCTCCATTTATAGTACTAAAAGCATTAACAACAGTTAAGGATTCGCCACAAGTATTACAAAAATTTGCATCTTTAATATTTTCATTACCGCATTTTGAACAAAACAAAGATATCCTTTAATTTAATTTGACTGAACATAACTTTTAAGGAGAGCAATATTTGACCCGCACTAGGGTTAAATATTGGCTCCTATAAGACTGTTAAATAACTAAATAATCACACTAGCCAATAAATAACCATTAGAACATTTATTGACTATGAAGTTTTATTATCTTTTCAATAGTTAATTATATCTTCTACACTAATAATAGGCATAGCGTATTTTTCAGAAAATTGTTTAATATCGTCTTCTTTTGCCATTGTTCCGTCGTGATTTGTTATCTCACATAAAACTGCAAAAGGTTCTAACTTTGCTAACTTCATCAAATCAACACTAGCTTCAGTATGACCGGCTCGACCTAAGACACCGTTTTCATTCGCCCTTAATGGAAAAATATGTCCGGGAGAGACAATTTTAAATGCTCCATCGCTAGAAATAGCAGACTTAATTGTTGTAACTCTATCTTGGGCTGACACACCTGTTGTAACATTATCTTTTGATTCTATTGAAACAGTAAACGGTGTTTGAAATTTTGAGTTGTTATCCTGAACCATCATTGGAAGTTGAAGTTCATCAACTTTTTGTTTAGTTAAACATAAACAAACTATCCCGCTACACTCTCTTATTAAAAGTGCCATTTGTTCTTTTGTTAAATTTTGCGCAGAAAAAATTATATCTGCTTCATTTTCTCTATTATAATCATCTACAACAATTACGCCTTTACCTTCTTTTAAAGTTTGAAGCGCACCATTTACTCTCGATTTAAAATCGCCATTCATCATTTTTTGATTCATTTTAGTTATACCTTTAATTTAAGTAAAACTTATTGAATCAGGGCTAATGCTAAAAGCAATACTATCCTAATCATTTAACAATAAAAAGATATATTATTTTCTCTTCCATCCAGACTTTAACTGTTGGTTTTGGATTTACACCAAATCTGCTGACCTTTATAAAATAAAGCGCTCGTGGACTTCTATTTTGAAATAGTTACCACCAGTAAGGAATTTCACCTTGCCCTGAGAAATAAATTTGAATAATTTTATCTAAATTATTATTAGTAGAGAATTAGAAAGATAACGCCGCCTTTTTGTGCCATTCCATTGCTTTCTTCTCGGCTTACAATTTAGGAAAAAATTTCATTACATCAGGATCTGAATTTAGTTCCGCGAAAACTGGTAAATCTTGCTCCCTCCATTGTCGCAATATAATTCGACTTGTTTCTAATTCCATTACCTTCAGATTCCTACCTTATTAATGGTTTATAACGTTGAACCTGCAGGGTCAACTATTTCTCTACGAGAACTTGTTATGCGCCTTAATGCTTAACAACTCGTTTGCTCCTTTTTGAAACTCATAATTTGTTTTAATTATTTTCGTTTCAAAACTTTTTTCTTTCAGTATTTCTAGAATTGGTTCTAAATATTGTGACTTTTTATTTTTTAAATCAAGAAGTGGAAATATTTTAACTTCTTTTTTTGATACTCTACACATCTCTAATATTGAATCAACATGAAATTGTAAATCAAAATGTTCACTGTATAAAAATAAAAAATGTGAACTTAATACTAAATCAAAACTATCATCTTTAAATGATAGTTTTGGTAGTTCATTGTAAATATACCTTTTTTCTTCTTTTCCATTTTCATAATCTTTGATAAAGTCACTCATAGCTGTTAATCTAATATCAATTAGTTCATCAACTGATTTAATATTTTCCCAAACATAATCATTTTGATTTTGCTTTAGTTCTTCACTAACAACTGATGATGTTTCATCTATTCTTATTTGTATTTCATTTTTTGTAAATTGATAAATTGGGTCAATTGATGTAACATTCCCATTTAGTTTTAAAACTTCAAAATTAAAACTTGATGGACCATCTCCACAACCTAATATTTTATATTGTTTATACCAAAGTTCTTTACCTAATTTTTGTGCTTCTTGATGTTCTAAATTTGATTTCCAATTTAAAATAGATTTTTCATCTTTCCAATACGAAACTGTAATTCCTAGTTCTTCTCTTGCTGAATCAAATCCTAAGAATCCATTTTGTTGAGATACTAACTTTACCATTCTATCTGACATTTTACTATAACTTTTATCTTCATCAATCTTTTTTGATGTAAATATAACTGCATAATATGGTGGTTTTGGTGTATCAATTATATTTGTCATTATTTAATAGTTTTTTTTTGTGCATAACGGGGGCGCGGGTCACTGACTCCCGAATTAAAAATTTTAATTTTTCATTTGGGTGCTCTGTGCATCCGCTTGTTATCTGGCGCTGTGCGACAGATGACTAGCGGGTGTTCAACCCGCGCCCCCGTTATCCGGTCACGCAGTGAGCGGATAACGGTTGAATATAGCCAATAAATTTCCGCTAGGTAATTTATTGGCTACTATGTTTTGTTGTATCTTTATTGCTGTGGTGGCTTGTTTTGTTTAAAAATTCTTAAAATTTCTATCTCTTGTTTTATAGGTCTTACCCTGTAAACTATCGTATATTTTTTAAATGTCATATTTCTAATATTTTTATTATCAAAATATTGTGATTGTTCATATTGATATGGATTATTTGGAATGAGGTTTATATTTTCTTTTAGCTTATTTTTAAAATTCATACTTGCACTAGGTTTATCTTGTGCAATGTACTCTATTATTTGTTTTAATTGTTGTGAAAAAGTTGGCTTGTGAATGATTTTCATTTTTGTAATGATTGAGTAAAGTTATCTATATCATCCCAAAAATCTTCATTGCTAATCATTTTAACTTTGCCATTGTCAATATCATCAATATCTTGTAGAAGTTGTTTTTTTCTTTCATAGAAAAATGGATCATATTCTAAGTTTTTATCTTTTGTTACTTGCACTTTATCTTTATAATGCTCAATTATTGCTAAAAAATCTTGTACAAAATTATCTTCTATATTTACTGTTAATGTTTGCATAAAAAATCCTATTTTTCTCATTATAACAGAACTAAAATAAAAATAGATTGAGTTGTTTACTCTTGTTTTTATATCAATTTTAATTTATATGCCAATTCATATAACTCTTCTGCTTTTAAGATATTTAACTTATTAGAGTCTTTTTTGTTTCTATATGTTGAAGTCCAAATAATATTTGCATTATTTTCTTTTGCTTTATTCTTATGAATTTTTACAGTTTCACCTTTTGTTCTTGAAGCACCGTAAAGTAAATCTATTGTATCGTATTTGTCATAGACTAAGTCTAACTTATTTTTTAAATCAGCATTATCTCCCATACTAACTATGACTATGGTTTTATTGTTAACTTCAATTTTAATAATAAAATCATAGTCTTCTAAGGTTCCTTGTAAGAATTCAAATTTTTTATATTTTGTTATTAAAAGTTTTCCTAATTTTCTTAAAGTTGTTGTTTTTCCTGAATTTGCGGTTCCTTGTAAAATTATTGTCCTACTCATTATATTTACTCCTATTAATTCATGCTATCGGTAAAGATAGCATGGGTTGTTAAAATTTAAAAACATATTCTGCAACTTTTGTCAGAGTTCTATAGTCTGTTGAATTTGAGGAATCTGCCTCTAACTCTTTTTTGCCATTTTTATCCTTTACTACAACATGGACTATTTCCATACAAGCACCTTTTTCAAGCTCTTGATAATTAGTATCCATTAAAATAGTTTCATTATTAACTTTAAAAATTAATTGTTTTCCACCTGTTCTTGGATACATTTCATAGGTTCCTTTTCCAAGAAGTTGATTGTAATAATCCCCAACTTCACTTATGGCACCTTGAGACATAGTATATATATTATCACTAGTTTCAACACAAACTGGAAGTTTTCCTGCTTGTTCATCAGTAACATTTGTTTCGGAGCAACCTGTGATTATCAGAGACAAGAATACTCCAATAGCTAAAAAGTTTAATTTTTTCATGATTCTAACCTTTTAATGATGCTATTATCATTTGAGAAATAATAGATACTACGATAATTATTACGACTGTAATACCAACATTTGCCCATTTAAACTCTTGTTCACCAATTGGTAATTCTTTTTTTGCTTTCATACCTCCATAAATCCCAGTAAATATTGAAAACAATGGCATTATTCCGCCAATCACAGCTATAATAATTCCTATTTTTAGGTTACTGTCAAGCGCAATCCAAAAATGTACCAAAACGCAGTGCAAAAAAGAAGCCTAACCAGCTCCAGCCTTTTTTTTCTTCAACTTGATTTTCTGACATGAAAATCCTCCTTATGATTTTTCGACTACAAAAAAATAGTCTTATTTAAAATCACTTTAGAGGTGATGACTTTAGATACAACCCGCGCCCCCGTTATCCGGTCACGCAGTGAGCGGATAACGACTGAAGATAGCCAATAAATTGCCGCTAGGTAATTTATTGGCTACTCTGTTTTGTTATATCTTTACTAGTCAATTTTTTGAAGAATTAAATTATCAATCTCTTTTTCCGTTAAATTTTCTAGCTTACTTTTGTCATAAATATATAGTAGTTGAAGTTCATTATTTACAATTGCAAGATAGCTAATAAGTCTATATCCTGCACTTTTGCCTTTGTTTTTATCACTATTTTTGATTCTTGTTTTGAAAATATTTGATTTTAATTCAGTTCCTAAATCTTCTTTGGAACTTATGGAGTTTAAAAAGTTATCAATGTCATTGTCTATATGTTTGTATTGCTTAGAAAGCTTTTTGTATGCTTTTTTATAAAGTAATTTTTCTACAACTTGAAATTTCATTTCAAATTATCAATTTCTATAAACTTATTAGTTTTATGTCCATCTTCTTTGATAGATGAGTGTAGGTTTTGTAAATCATTTAAAAGCTCTTTTTCATAATCATTGTAACCATCAACTATTGTATAGTTTTCTACAATATTATCTTTTTTAAAAACTTCTAATAGCTCTAAAAAAATAGATGCTTTAATATCATTTACACTTAATTGAAGTTGCATAACCCATCCTTCTCTAATTTTGTATATATTATATCAAAACTTAGGTGAGCTTCACTTAAGTTTTGATTTTAACTGAACAAGAGAAAAGGTGCGATTATTAACCTTTTTTCTTGTCGCCTTCTTTTTGAGCTGGTGTTCTGTCATTTCCACAATTGCATCTATAGTCATGACTGCCATCAGTTTTTTCACATTTAGGCTTACAAGTTTCTTCTGCCATAAGAGCTCCTATAATCGTTAAAAGTTAGCATGCACAACAAGCTGTACAACAATAACATGTGTCGCAAATTTCTGTTTCGCGAACACTTTCTTCGCATCTTTCACATGTTCTTAATTCCATAGAAAAACTTACAAATTTAATCTTTTTGAACTTAAGCTTTAAATCCTCCTTTTTAAATATTTACCAACTTTTTTCAAAATAGGCATATTCAAACTTCCAGATAGGTTGGACTTTTAGATATAACGGGGGCGCGGGTCACGGACTCCCGAATTAAAAATTTCAATTTTTCATTTGGGTGCTCTGTGCATCCGCTTGTTATCTGGCGCTGTGCGACAGATGACCAGTGGGTGTTCAACCCGCGCCCCCGTTATCCGGTCACGCAGTGAGCGGATAACTATTTAATCAAACACATTATATGTAAAACAATCTTAATTAACATAAATAACTTATATATTTTTTGTGTGTTAAAAATCTGAAAACAGTTAAAATTATCATATTGTTGATAAAGATTATGAAAAGTGTATATTACTCTTAAGCTTTGAGCGTATATTAAATGCTGTATATTCAAATAAAAGAACATTATGTGCGTTAATTGGCAGATTTCTTGCATAACACACAAGATGTTACTTGAGTTATGAATACAAATCAAAAAATATTAACAGAAAAATAATTTTAGCTTATTTAATATTAGCTTGATTTTTAAGGGCTTACTTCTAAATTAATAAGTGAAAAAAGTGAAGGTTAATTTACTTGTATTTATGCTAAATAGGCACTTTATGACTGTTTTGCTTTTTGGTGTTAGTTATTAACTGTAATTAATATTGAATTAATTTTCTTGATACTATAATCTTTCTATTCTCTAAAGAAAAGGAAAAAAAATGAATATATTACATCCGCCGTTTGTACATTTCGTAGTGGCCTTACCCCTTATCGCTTTGTTTTCCCAATTTACATATTTTGTTACAAAAGATAAAGCCTATTCCAAAGCAGCATTTCGAATTGTAGGTTTTGCAATGTTGGTATCATTTCTTGCAATAATCAGCGGAATAAATGATGTAGAAAAGATTATAGAAAATCAAAATATTGTTCAAGAAGGGATAAGTGCTTTAAATACTCATAAAATATTCGGCTTTGTTGTTGTAGCTATCTTAATTGCAACTTCTGTAGTAAAGTGGTTTGCTATTTCCAAAAATTCAGCTCTTTATGAGAATATCTCTTTTGTATTGATAGTAACTTTAGTAACAGTTTCACTCTATCAAGGCAGAAGCGGAGGAATGCTTGTTTACAAATATTCTGCAGGTATTGATAATGATGTTATTATACAAAGAGGAATTGAGTAAAGGGAGGGTGTCTTTTTGTTTTTTTAACCTCCCATCTAGATGATGGGAAGAAGAGACAGTACTTTGAGCTAACTACTCTGTAAGTTCACTAAGTATATTTTTAATCATATCTTGAGTTTTGCGAACTGTTTTAATAGTAGCATCTTCTTTGATATCTAAGTCACCGATCCAGTTTTGTATAGATGGATAAGCTATATGCACAGTGTCATCACCTTTTTTCTTATAGATAACTACTGAAAAAGGAGCATAAGCACCGGCATCTGGATGATTTTTGGATACTGGGTAGATGGCATTAAATCTTATGATGGAGTATGTGTCAAAGAAGTCATAAGCGTCATGCTCAAAGACATAAGACTTTGGAACTAAAAATCCAACTGGACTTATTTCAGCTTCAAATTCTTCTTTAAAACTCTCTTTTGCATACTCATATGTATCACCATCTTCGAGTTCAAACTCTGTTGTAAACTCAGTTACTAAAGCTTCACTTGCCCCATGATTTACACTTAGGTATTTACCGTTTGGGAGTGCTTTGTGAAGTGCTACATCTACTAACTTTGAGTATGCTATTAAATCTGGATTTGTAAGAGGAATATTTGTGATTCTTGACATTCCATGTAATGAAAGAGTAGAGATATTAATATTATCTTTAGCATCTACATAGATTGACATAGTAAGTGGCGTTATTACACCAATACTTGGATATTTGTCCATAAGTTTTTTTAACAATTTATCATTTGTAAATATTGCTAAGTTGTACTTTTTATGATGAACCTTGCCATATCTTTTAGAAAAAATCGAGTTCATATTGTTATTTACGTCAACTTTTAGCCCAACATCTCCAAATGCTTTTTGAATCGTTTTAGCACTGATTGCTCCATTTTTATTTTCAACACTAAAGATTTGAAGATTTTGCTCACTTGCAAAACTAACACCTGCACTTAATACTAAACCTATAAAGGCCATATATATCTTTTTCATCACTATCCTTTAAATTTTCATAAATAAGATTTTACTATATTAATATGTAAAACATCTTAACATCTACGTGCCATTGCAAATGAATCTCTACTTTTAAAATTAAAATAAATCAAAAGACCTTTATTATTTTAAAAGTGTATAATTGCGTTTTTTAGACTAGAAATAAGAGTGTTTTATGAATGTAGTAGAACTTTTTAAATATATGATAGCTCAAAAGAGTGAGACTCCTGATGATGGTGGACTTTTAAACTTTATAGAGAGTTATTTGCCTGAGTTTACATCTAAGCGTGTGGATGTTGAAGATGTTAAAAATCTCTTTATCTATAAAAAATTTGGAGAGGGCGAGCATCTCTGTTTTGCAGGTCATGTTGATGTAGTTCCTGCTGGTGATGGATGGGATACTAACCCTTATGTCGCAGTAGAAAAAGACGGTTATATTTACGGTCGTGGCACCCAAGATATGAAGAGTGGTGTAGCCGCATTTACTCAGGCTGTAAAAGAGACAAAAGAGTTTAAGGGAACGCTCTCACTTTTGCTAACTTCTGATGAGGAGGGCGATGCCGTAGATGGAACTATAAAAGTTTTAGAATATTTAAAAGAAAATTCAATGCTTCCTGATGCTGTGGTAGTCGCTGAGCCAACTTGTGAGAAGAGTTTTGGAGATGCTATAAAAGTAGGGCGAAGAGGCTCTATAAATGGTTACATCACTTTAAAGGGAAAACAAGGTCACGCTGCTTATCCAGAGAAGGCAATAAACCCTATTCACAACATCGCTCCAAGGCTTTTAAGTATGGCTGGGGTAAATTTAGATGCAGGGGATGAGTTTTTTTCTCCTAGTAAGTTTGTTATAACTGATATTCGTTCAGGGATGCAAGTAACAAATGTCACTCCAAATGAGCTAAAGATGATGTTTAATGTAAGAAATACAACTCTTACAACTCAAAAAGAGGTAAGTGACTTTGTAGCTAAAAACTTAAATGGCTTAGAGTATGAGCTAAAACTTACACAAGGCTCTTACCCATTTAAAACAGATACTGATACAAAGCTTGTAAAAAAAATAGATGAGGCGATAGAGAGCGTAGTTGGTAAAAGAGCTAAACACTCAACTGCTGGAGGGACTTCAGATGCAAGATTTATCTCTGCTAAGGGTGTTGATGTTGTAGAGTTTGGAGTTATAAATGATACTATTCATGCAGTAAATGAGAGAACTAGTGTTAGCGAAGTGCAAGGTCTTTTTGAAGTCTTTAAAAAACTTATAAATATTTGGAAATAGGGCATGAAGTATATAATAGTTACTTTGTAACTTCTAATGATAAGATAGTCTTTACTTTTGCACTCTACTAGGATGAGCTTGACTTTAGGTCATATCTAAGAGATGTGGGTAAAGAAAGAGCAGTAAAGATAAAAAAGTGAGATAAAATAAAATAAAATTAAGGAAAATTTACAAATGAAATTTATACAAACAAACAAAGCACCTTCGGCTATAGGACCTTACTCACAAGCAGTTGTGGCAAATGGGATGGTTTTTACTTCTGGACAGATTGCACTTACTTCTGATGGAGTTATGTGTGAAGCTGATGTTGTTCTTCAGACAAAACAGGTTTTAGCTAACTTAAAAGCTGTTTTAGAAGCCTCTGGCAGTTCAATGGGAAGCGTGATTAAGACTACTATTTTTATATCATCTATGGATGACTTTGCTACTATAAATGAGATATATGAAGAGGCTTTTGGCTCTCATAAACCTGTTCGCTCAACTGTAGCAGTTAAGACTCTACCAAAAAATGCTTTAGTGGAGATAGATGCAGTTGCACTTATAAAATAAAGAGATTTTAGAATCTTTTTAAAAAGTCAACATCTTCATATATACTTGATATTTTTGGATTAAAAGCTATTTTTTATCTCTTATAGTCTTTAATTAAAGTATTTATAAAAACAAATAGTGTTACTATACATTATCACATAAGATTTTCTCTGCTAGAGAAACCTTGTGGTAATGGCAACTATTAACCCTTTGTTAAATACAAAAAAGAAAAGGATTTTAAGATGGCAATAAAAGTAGCAATAAATGGAACAGGTCGTATAGGTATAATTGTCGCTAAAATAGTTACAAGTAGAGATGATGTAGAGTTAGTGGCGATTAACACTACTGCAAAAGCTGATATGCTGGAGTATCTTTTTAAGTATGATAGTGTCCATAAAGGCGTGGATGCAAAAATCATAGATGAAAACACTATAGAGATAAATGGCAAAAGAGTTGCAATGAGTTCTACTCGTAACATTGAAGAGTTAGAATTTGGTAAGCATGGTGCCGAGGTTGTTATAGAGTGTACGGGTGTCTTTTTAACTACAGACAAGGCTAAAGCTTACCTAAAAGATGGTGTTAAAAAAGTTGTAATGAGTGCTCCTGCAAAAGATGATACTCCAACTTATGTTTTAAATATTAACACAAATGAGTACAAAGGTGAAGCAATTATCTCAAATGCAAGTTGTACTACAAACTGTTTAGCTCCTCTTTGTAGAGTCTTAGATGATGAGTTTGGCATCCAAAATGGACTTATGACAACTATACATTCATATACAAATGATCAAAATATTCTTGATGTGAAGCATCCTAAAGATATGCGTCGCGCACGTGCCGCAGCAATCAACATGATACCAACAACAACTGGTGCTGCAAAAGCTATTGCACTTGTTATGCCAAATCTTAAAGATAAGCTCAATGGTTATGCTATGCGCGTTCCAACTCCTGATGTCTCGGTGGTTGATTTAACTGTTAACCTTAAAAAAGATGTTACGGTTGAAGAGATTAATGCTGCATTTGAGAAAGCCTCTAAAACAAACTTTGCAGGTCTTTTAGAGATAGACAGTGACAAAAGAGTCTCTTCTGATTTTATTGGCTCAACATATAGTGCAACTTATATCCCTGATATGACAAGTGTTGTAGATAAAAATAGTGTTAAAGTTTTAGCCTGGTACGACAATGAATGGGGGTATAGTTCAAGATTAGTAGATATGTGTGTATTTGTAGGAAGTAACTAATGCTTACATTCTCTAGCCATTTTTCACAAAAGCTACCTTATCAAGATAAAAATCTTCTAAATGAGATGCTTGAGTCTTTGCAAAAGGAGATGGATGGAGATGAGGTAGGTTATTATAAACTACCTCAAAGCTCTAAAAAATTACTACAAGAGTTAAAACCTATGGATATAGATAGATTTTCTCAAGTAGTTGTTGTTGGGATAGGTGGTTCTTCACTTGGCATAAAAGCGATTAATTCGATCCTTAAACCGATAACTAAAGATGCAAAAGAGATGATTTTTTTTGAAAACTCTGATCCTTTAACTATCTCAGAAAATATCTCAAAAATTGATAAAGATAGAGCTTGTTTTTTTATAGTCTCAAAATCAGGCTCAACAATTGAGACAACCTCCATCTTTAAAACACTGATAAAACATTTTTCTCTTGAGTTAGATAATGCAACTAATATATTTGCCATAACAGATAAGGACTCTTATCTCTCAAAATTTGCTACATTTCACAATATAAAAGAGTTTAATATCCCGCATAATGTTGGTGGGCGTTTCTCAGTTTTAAGTGCTGTGGGTATTGTGCCGCTTTATATAGCAGGATATGATGTTGAAGCTATCTTAGAAGGTGCAGCAGAGTTTGAGATGAGCTTTTTTAATGGACATGAGAACCATCTGTTAGAAAAAGCTAACTATATATATGCCAACTCAAAAAAAGAGAATATAAATGTAGTTTTTTCATATGCAGATAGGTTAGAGAATTTTACAAAGTGGTATGTCCAGCTTTGGGGTGAATCTTTGGGCAAATTAGACAGGGATAAAAATCATGTTGGCTTAACTCCTATAGGACTTATTGGCGCAGTTGACCAGCACTCTTTTTTGCAACTAATAATTGAAGGACCTAATGATAAAAGTATCACTTTTATCAATATAGAAGATTTTAAAAACCCTTTAGAGATACCAGATATTTCGTTACATGGTATAGAACAAACTGACTTTATCAATAAACAAAGCTTTAACAAACTGATAAACGAGCAATGCAAAGCTACAATGCAGAGTGTAAGACAATCAGGTGTGAGTTCGGACATAATTACATTAGATGAGATTAGTGAAAAAAATATAGGTGCCATGATAATTTATTATGAACTGCTAACTTCATTAATAGGTAAAGTTCTGCATATAAATACTTATAATCAACCAGGTGTAGAGCTAGGCAAACAAATATTATATAAAAATTTAGGGAATAAATAACTATGAAACTACAAAATTATCATATAAAAGACAAATATACAACTTCAGTTGCGTACTTCTCTATGGAGTTCGCTATAGATCAAGCACTAAAGATATATTCAGGCGGATTGGGTTTTCTAGCAGGCTCACATATGCGTTCTGCATATGACTTAAAACAAAATGTTGTTGGTGTTGGAATATTGTGGAGTTTTGGTTATTACGACCAAGAGCGTAATGAGGACCGTACACTAAACCCAAAATATACGAGAAAGTTTTATTACTTTTTAGAAGAGTTACCTGCAAAAATCTCTGTAAGAATCAATAATAAAGATGTAGTTGTTAAAGCTTATTTACTTCGTCCTGATGTCTTTGGAACAGCCCCTATGATTCTATTATCAACAGATGTAGATGAAAATGACTTTTTATCACGAACAATTACACACAAGCTTTATGATGGAAATGAAAAAACACGTATAGCTCAAGAGATAGTTTTGGGTATTGGTGGTGTGAAAGCTTTAGAAGCAATAAATCAAAATATAGATGTTTACCATATGAATGAGGGTCACTCTCTTCCTTTAGTTTATGAGTTATATAGCCGTTTTAACGATATAAATGAGCTTAGAAAACACGTTGTTTTTACTACTCATACTCCAGAGGCCGCAGGAAATGAAGTGCATAATATACATCTCTTACATGAGATGGGTTTTTTTGCAGGACTTGATCTAAAAACTATAAGAGAGATATCTGGTTATGAACATGATGATAACTTTAGTTTAACAGTTGGAGCTCTAAGAAGTGCTAAAAGATCAAATGCTGTTTCTAAAATACACGGAATTGTTGCAAACGAGATGTGGAAAGACACAGATGGAATATGTGAGATTATATCTATTACAAACTCTCAGGATAAAAAATACTGGACAGATAAGATTCTTATACGAGCACTAGATGAACATGAAGATTATCAGGTTGAAGCTAGAAAAAAACATCTTAAAAAAGTTCTTTTTGCCGAAGTTGCAAATCAAACGGGAAAAATGTTTGATCCAGAGGTATTAACTATTGTTTGGGCAAGGAGATTTGCTGAGTATAAGCGTCCTGGACTTTTAAAATATGATTTTTATAGATTTGTAAAACTCATAACAAATGAGGAGAGACCAGTTCAGATAATCTGGGCAGGAAAACCATTTCCAACTGACTTTGGTGCTATAAATATTTTTAATGAGCTTATAAAGATTGGTCATAAATATAAAAATATTGCTGTTCTTGTTGGCTATGAACTCTCCCTATCAAGGCTTTTAAAGCAGGGAAGCGATGTTTGGCTAAATACCCCTAGAATCACAAGAGAAGCAAGTGGTACTAGTGGTATGTCAGCTAGCATGAACGGCTCCATACATTTTTCTATAAACGATGGTTGGCATCCTGAGTTTGCAAGAGATGGCAGAAATGCATTTACTATACCTGAGGTAGACCCTAAGTTAAGTATAGAAGAACAAGATAGATTAGATAACAAAAACATGATGGATATATTAGAAAATAAAATAATTCCAACATATTATGATAATCCAAAAAGATGGGTAGAAATTATGAAAAATGCTATGGGTGAAATAGAGCAGGATTTTCATTCTGGAAGAATGGCAGATGAGTACTATGTAGAGATGTTTGATTATAATAAAACACAATAAAGAAAGTGTTATAACTTCACAATAACTTCACAACTACTTTGTAAGATAGAAAATAGAAATCTTGTATTTTTAAGGAGGAGATTATGCTAAAGATAACTAAAAAAGGTGATAAAGCCTGGGTCACCTTTTCATTTCTGCCAGAATCCAAGGGTGAAGTGTTTTTGTGTGGAGAGTGGAATGGCTGGCAAGATGAAAAGATGAAAGTAAAAAAGAGTGGTGAATATTATTTGACAAAAGTCTTAAAGTGTGATGAATCTTATGAGTTTGGTTATAAGGTTGATAATAGATGGAGTTGTGATAGCCAAGTAGAGAGTGTAGAGTCGCCATTTGGATCAAAAAACTCACTTTTAAAACTATAAAAACAAATAAATTTAGGAGCTTAGCATGAAAGCAGTAGTTATGGCAGGTGGATTTGGTACTAGAATCCAACCTTTGACACACTCAAGGCCAAAACCAATGTTACCAATAATGAACAGACCTATGATGGAACATACAATGATGATGCTCAAAGATTTGGGCATTAAAGAGTTTATAGTTCTTTTGTATTTTAAACCAGAAATTATTGAGGATTACTTTAAAGATGGAAGTGATTTTGGGATTAATATAACTTATGTAGTTCCTGATGGAGATTATGGTACTGCTGGTGCAGTGAAATTAGCACAAGAGCATATTGGGAATGACAACTTTATCATTATAAGTGGCGATTTAGTCACTGATTTTGATTTTAAAAAACTCTTTGATTTTCATAAAAAGAAAAAATCTAAACTCTCTATTGGTTTAACCTCTGTTGAAAATCCCCTACAATTTGGTGTAGTTATAGCAAATAAAGATGGTGTAATTGAGAAATTTTTAGAAAAGCCAAGTTGGGGAGAAGTCTTCAGTGACACAATAAACACTGGCATCTATATAGTAGAGCCAAAAATCTTAGACTATATCCCTACAAATGAAAACTTTGACTTTGCTAAAGATTTGTTTCCTCTGCTTATGAAAAAAAACGTAGACTTGATGGCTTGTAATTTAGAAGGGTATTGGAGAGATGTTGGAAACCCTGAGAGTTATAGAGAAGTATATGATGATATTTTAAACCATAAAGTAAATTTTAAGATTCATGGTAAAGAGCAAAAATATTACGATGGAGTATTGTATAGTGATGAGATATATAAACTTGATAAATCTGTTGAAATTACAGGGACAGTTCTTTTAGGTAAAAATGTAAAAATAGGTAAAAATGTAAAATTAAACAATGTAATTATTGGAGATAATGTAGTTATTAAATCATCTTGCAAGATTAGAAACAGTGTTTTTTGGGAAGATATCAGTGTAGCAAGAGGTGCAAAGCTAGATAATTGTATTATTTGTAACAGTAACGAGATAGGTATAAATGTAACAGCAAAAGCTGGTTTGATCTTATCTGAGGGTTGTGAAGTCGGAGAGTTGACAATATTTCAACAAGATGTTGTAATTTGGCCTGACAAAAAGATAGAGGCAGCTTCAATCGTAAGTAATAATCTTGTCTTAGGTAGTAAGTATAAAAACTCTATATTTGAAGATGGAAGTGTTTTTGGTAAAAGTAATGTAGAACTCTCATGTGAAATGGTTACAAAACTAGCTGAAGCCTTTGCTTCGCAGTTTCCAATTGGCTCTAACATTATAGTAGGTAGGGATCATGATAAAAGTTCTCGTATGCTAAAGCGTGCATTTTTAGGAGGATTACTCTCTTCTGGTATTAATGTTATCGATATAAAAGGTGCCCCGCAACCTGTAATCAGACATGAAATTGTTAACAATGACTCTATAGTTGGTGGAGCTAATTTTAAAAGATGTACGCTAGATACACTTAGTTCTGAAATCACTCTCTTTAATGAAGAGGGTATGAAAATAAGTACAAGTTCATCAAACACTATTGAAAAAGCATTTTTTACAGAAAAATTTCGTAGAGTGGATTATTCTCAAATTGGTAGTATCCGTGAGACTACTCACCATGAAGAGTGTCATAGATATAAAAATGCTATAGAGGGTAAGATTAATAATGGCATCATTAAGTGTGGTACTTTTAAGGTAGTAGTGGATCTGATGCACGGCACCATAGCTGAAATAATGCCCTCAATACTAAACTCTATAGGAGTGGAAAATATAGTTTTAAACACTTACTATGATGAACATAAATTATCTAATATCGCACTCCTAGAAAAAAATAGTGCAGCAAATACATCTGCAATCGTAAAAAGTCTGGGTTTTGATATGGGAGTACTCATTCATCAAAATGCCAAAACACTGAGTTTGATAACAGAAAATGGGAAAGTGTTAAGTAAAGTAGAACTGCTCTATAGTGTCTTAGAACTTCTAAATTTATCTGCTGTTGGCAAAAAGAAAAGGGTTTTTTTGCCAACTTGGTCACCAGATATAAAGTACTTTGAAAACCTAGATATACAACGAGGCAATTACTCAAACTTTAAAGCAAAGGAGCTTATGAAGTATGATTTAATAGCTACAGTTGATGGAAATTTTGCTTTTACTGAGTTTAGTTATACTCGTGATGCAATATACTCAGTTTTAAAGATAATGGAGCTTTTAAGTTGTCATAAAGTTAAACTCTCTAGTCTTGTTAGATCTATAGAAGAGTTCTATTATAAAACTTTTAAAGTCGGTTGTGTTCAATCACTTAAGGGTAAAATGATGAGAAGGTTTCTAGAAGATGCAAAAGATAAAAAATCATCTACTGATGATGGTGTTAAAATCTGGGAAAATGATACAGACTGGATTTTAATGATTCCAGATCAATATAATGATCATCTTAATATCTATATTCAAGCAAAAGATGATGATTCTGGTGATGCTATTTATGAAAAATATAGTGATAAAATTTTAAAATGGTCAAAAGACTAAAGGATGAAAAGTGAATCTTAGTTTTATATGGCATATGCATCAACCTGATTATCGCGATGTAAGCGGTATTATGCAGATGCCATGGGTTTTTCTGCATGCAATAAAAGATTATTATGATATGCCTTGGATGCTCTACAGGCATAAGGGCTTAAAGGCTACTTTTAACATAACATCTCCGCTTATAGAACAGCTTGAGCTATATTATAACAGAGCGGATGAACATGATAAGTTTTTAGCTCTTTGGCTTAGTGACCCAACTCTTTTAGATGAAAAATCAAGAGCTTGGATTTTAAAAATTTGTAAAAGCACTCAGTATGACACTGTTGTTAAAGAGTTTCCGAGATATAAAGAGTTATATCATAGAGAACATTTTAACAATAATGAACTTTTAGATATTGAAGTGCTTTTTATTCTCTCTTGGTGTGGTTTTTATTTGAGAAAAAATTCTCAAGTTGTAAAACATTTGATTTTAAAACAAAGAGACTATGATTATGAAGATAAAGCTTTGCTTTTAAAGGAGCTCTCTGGGTTTATCTCAGGCATCTTTGATTATTATAAAAAGCTACATGAAGAGGGAGTCATTAGCATATCTACAACACCTCTAAATCATCCGATTTTGCCACTACTACTAGATATGAAAAATGCAATATATGCAAACGCTAGCACCAATATTCCTAAAGATCACATGTCACTAGCCGATGATGCAGCCTTGCAAGTTGTAAAATCAAAAGAGTTGTTTTTTAAAACTTTTGGGTTTACTCCTGATGGATTTTGGCCAGCTGAGGGATCAGTGGATGAAAAAACAGTAGCACTTTTAAGCCAGCACGGTATAAAATGGATAGCGACTGATGAAGAGATACTCTTTAAGTCTATAAATTCTCACTATAGAGATAATCTCTATAAAGTTTATCAATACAATGAGATGTGTATGGGATTTAGAGATCATCATTTAAGTGATTTGATAGGCTTTTCATATAGACATCAAGAAGCCATCTCTGCTGCAAACAGTTTTATAAATGAGCTTCAAAAGATAGAACATAAAAACAATAAAAGCACGGTTTTTATCATTTTAGATGGTGAGAATGCCTGGGAGTTTTATAAAAACAATGGCTTTGATTTTTTTGATGCACTCTATAGCAGATTAGGCAACCTAGAGTGGTGCAAAACCTTAACTATGGATGAGGTTTATGAGTTAGATAAAGTAAAACTCGAAAACTTAGCTCCTGGGAGCTGGATTAATGGTGAGTTTAATACTTGGGTTGGTCACATTGAAAAAACTAGAGCTTGGGAGCTTATATATATCACAAAAAGAGATTATCAAAGACATAAAGATAGTTTAAGTGATGAGATAAAAGATAAAATAAGTGAGCATTTTTTAGCTGCAGAGTGCTCAGATTGGTTCTGGTGGTATGGAGATGATCACTACACAGACTTCGGTGTAGAGTTTGATGAGTTATTTAGGAATCATTTGATTGAAATTTATGACTTGATGGATCTTAAAGCACCGACTGATATTTTTATACCAATATTAGAAGATAAGAGTGTTATGCATTTTTGGTTAAAACCACAATCTCATATATCTCCATACCTCAATGGAAAACATGACTCTTTTTTTGAGTGGATTGGCTGTGGTGTTATTGATGAGAGTAAACTCTTCTCAACGATGGATAGGCAAAGAGGTCCAGTAAGAAAGATACTATATGGTCAAGATAGTGAAAAAATATATATCTCATTTTTAGCTAAAAGAGATAAATTTAACAGTGATTATTTTATCCATATAATAATTGAACCTCTTAATATCAAGTCAAAATTAGCCTTTAAATCACAAAAAACATCTATTGGACCACTTGAAGTTGAAATAGCTTTTGATGATGTATTTGAGCTAAGCATAGATAAAAAGTCAATAGATACCGACTCAATATCTATAATCTTTGAAATTGAATATGATGAAAAGATTATTCAATCTCTTCCTGGTTTTGGTGAACTCAAAATTGATCTAGGTGATGATTATAGTAAAAACTGGTTTGTATAAGGAAAATAATATGCATAAAGTATCTTTGTTGTTTGGTGTACATATGCATCAACCAGTTGATAATTTTAATGAAGCAGTCGATGAGGCAATAGAACTTTGTTATAAGCCTTTTTTTGAGACAATGCTTAAGTATAGTGAGTTTAAATTTAGCGTTCACTGTAGTGGTTGGTTACTTGATAAAATCAGAAATAATAACCCTGATATATTTAAAAATATGAAAACATTAACTGATAATGGCTCCATTGAGTGGATAAGTGCAGGGTATTATGAACCAGTTCTAAGCTCAATTACATCAACAGATCGTCAAGCGCAGATAAAAAAACTAAACAAATATATAAAAAAGCATCTCGGCGTAAAACCAAAAGGTTTGTGGCTTACTGAACGCGTTTGGGAGTCATCAATAGTTCCAGATATAGCAGCTTGTGGGAATGAGTTTGTGATGGTAGATGATTATCATTTTTTAAGTAGTGGTTTTAGTGCAGATAAAATGAATGGATACTATAAAACTGAAGAGAGTGGAGCAGAGATAGGCTTGTTTCCGATTGCTCAGTCTCTTAGATATGCCTTGCCATTTTTTAGTGTAGAGCGCTCTATCGATGCAATACTAAAATGTGCAGATAATGAAAACTCTGCTGCTATAATATTTGATGATGCAGAGAAATTTGGTTTATGGCCAAAAACTCATGAGTGGGTATATGAGAAAAAATGGCTAGAGAAATTTTTAGAGACAATCATAAATCATCAGCAGATAAAAACAGAGCATTACAGTGAGTATATGAAGCAAAATCGTTCTTTAGGTTTAGCATATTTGAACAATACTTCGTATTTTGAGATGGGAGAGTGGAGCTTAAAGCCAAAGCAAACTATAGCCCTAGAGCGTTTAAAAAGAGCTCTTGGAGATGAGTATTTTAATGAGATGGCAGTTGCCTTTGTAAAAGGTGCTACTTGGAAGAACTTTTTTATAAAGTATAGTGAGAGTAACTATCTTCATAAACGGATGTTAAATCTTAGCCTAAATCAATATGACTTAGATGAAAATTCTTTAGAATCACTCTACAAACTACAAACAAATGATGTTTTTTGGCATGGAGTTTTTGGAGGTCTTTATCTTCCAAACCTAAGAGATAATGCTTATAAATATCTTCTTGAGATAGAAAAAACAAGAGCCAAAAATCATACAGTATATGAGGTTTTAGATATAAATAAAGATGGATATGATGAACTTAAAGTATTGACCCAAAATTTAAGTGTTGTTTTTTCAACAAAACATGGTGCTCAAATGATTGAATTTGGCTCTTTTGATACTCTTTTTAATTGGCAAAATACACTTACAAGAAGAGAAGAGGCTTATCATGAGAAAATTTTAAATCCAAAAACAGTAGAAACAACAGAGCAACATAGTGAAGATGAGATAGAGACTATACATAGTGATTTAGCGGTTATAGATGAGAGTTTAAAAGATGAGCTTATATATGATTGGCATCCAAAATATTCATTTATAGACCATTTTAGTTTTGAGGATTTTTTACTAGAAAATTTTAAAAACCTTACTTTTAGAGAAGTTGGTGATTTTGCAAATCAAGCCTTTTTAAAAGAGGAAAATAAAAATATTTTTACAAGAGTTGGCGGATTGTATTTAGATGCAGCATATCCAACAACCTTAACAAAAGAGTATCTGTTTGATAAAAATAAAATAGAGTTAAAGTTAGATGTAGATAGCAAATACGATCAAAAACTCTTTTACGCTATGGAGTTTAATCTTCATTTTGCACATCCATATAAAGTGACTTTTAACTCTAAAACGATGGGTGATGGCTTTAGTGAAATTGATTGTAATGAACTTCTTATTGTTGATGATTTTACAAACAGACTCTTAAAACTAACAATAAACAGGAAGTGCAATATATATGGATATATCTTAAATACAGTATCTCAAAATGAGAGTGGCTTTGAGAGAGTAGCACAAGAAATATCTTTTATATTTACAACTTCATATAAATCAAACTTAAGTTTAAATATTGCATTAGAGGTGATAGATGTCTGAAATAAGATTAGATACAATTAATAATAAATATGTGATTATTGCACCAGAGAGATTGCATAGACCTAATTTACAAAACTATACTAAGCGAAAAGAGTTTAATCCAAATTGTCCATTTTGTGAAGGTAATGAATATATGACTCCTAATGAGGTCTATGCCCTGAGATATAACGAACCAAATAAAAGAATGTGGAGAACAAGAGTAGTACCAAATCTTTATAAAGCAGTTCAAGTTGAGCTTGAAGATATATCTCAAAGGGATGGAATATTTGAGTATAAATCTGGTGTAGGTGCTCATGAAATTTTGATAGACTCTCCTTGTCATGATTGTGATATTTATGATTTAAGTGCTCTTGATGTTGAGAATTGGTTACGTAGTATGATCATAAGAATAGAAGATTTGAAAAATGACAAAAGACTTATATATTTAAGCATCTTCAAAAATTTTGGGCAAAATGCTGGAGCTACGCAAGATCATCCTCATACTCAACTTCTAGCACTTCCTATCATGCCTAAGAAACAATTGGCTTTTTTAAATAGAAATGCAGAATACTATGCCCGCCATGGACGAGGAAAGATAGAAGATGTAGTTCATAATGAGATTAAGGCAAAGAAAAGAGTTTTATACATTGTTGGAAACTTTGTCTCCTTTTGTCCCTATGCAAGTGAGTATCCATTTGAAGTTATGATAGCCCCTACTAAAAATATATCGAGCCTAAACAAGTGTTCGAGAGAAGATATCATCGACTTGGCAAATATAATAAGAATGACATTTATAAAATTAAATAAACAGCTTGGAGATTTTGATTACAACTTATATTTTGATATAGCACCCTTAAACTTAAACTTTGAGACTGAGAAATATATGTCAACTATTGATAAAAATTACCGTTTTACCTTAAGGATAACTCCTAGAATCTATAGACTGGGTGGTTTTGAAGTCTCCACTGGAATGTATATAAATAGTGTTGAGCCAGAATACTGTGCAAGACTATTAAGAGGAGATTAAAATGGTAAATGTGTTAGCGGGTAAGGTAGCTCCAAAAAGTGAACTTATAGATGTTGCACGGCTTGTAGGTTCTTACTATGAACTAAATCCAGACTCTAGTAAAGAGGCGCAGAGAGTTAGTTTTGGGACTTCTGGTCATCGAGGAGATGCGCTAAAGAGAAGTTTTAATGAAGCTCATGTGATGGCAATAACTCAAGCAGTTTGTGAGTTTAAAAAGAAGATGAGTTATGATGGTGTTATCTTTGTAGCAAAAGATACTCATGCACTCTCCACCGTTGCACAGATGACAATTATGAGAGTCTGCGTGGCAAATGAAGTGTCAGTGGCTATATCTAAAGATGGTAACTATATACCTACGCCCTTAGTCTCTTTTGCTATCTTAGAACACAACAAAAAAAACGTACAAAAGGCTGATGGGATTGTTATAACTCCATCACATAACCCTCCCTCAGATGGTGGTTTTAAGTATAACCCGCCAAATGGTGGACCAGCTGATACTGATGTGACTTCATTTATAGAGATGCGTGCAAATGAGATACTAAAAAACAATCTCAAAGACGTAAAAATAGTTAGTTATGAAGAAGCTTTAGCATCTAATTTTTTAAGCGAGTATGACTATATAACGCCATATGTGGAAGCGCTTGGCGAAATACTAGATATGAACTCTATTCAAAAATCAAATCTAAAAATAGCAGCTGATGCTCTTGGTGGAACAGCTATAGCTGTATATGAGAAAATAAAATCTCATTATAATCTTGATATGGATGTCATAAATCCATATGTGGATTATACTTTTTCATTTATGACGCTTGATCATGATGGCAAGATTCGTATGGATTGTTCTTCCCCTTACTCAATGGCTTCACTACTTAGTCTAAAAGATAGCTATGACTTGTGCGTTGCAAACGATACAGATGCCGATAGACATGGAATAGTTACGCCAAAAGGTGGACTTATAAATCCAAATCACTATCTTAGTGTTGCTATTTGGTACTTGTTTAAATATAGAGAAAATTTTACAAAAGATTTAAAAGTTGGAAAAACATTAGTTTCTAGTTCTATGATAGAGCATGTCTGTAAAAGCTTAGATAGAGAAGTCTATGAAGTCCCAGTTGGATTTAAGTGGTTTGTTGATGGACTATATGATGGCTCTTTAGGCTTTGGTGGTGAAGAGAGTGCAGGGGCTTCTTTTCTTCGTTTTGATGGAATTGTTTGGAGCAGTGATAAGGATGGCATTATCATGGCGCTCTTAGCTGCTGAGATTATGGCAGTAACAGGTAAAGATATAGCAGATATTTATGAGGATTTTGAAGAGGAGTTTGGCAAATCCTACTATGACCGAATAGATGCACCTGCTAGCTTAGAGCAAAAAAAGATACTAAAAACTCTTAGGGCTGAGTCTATAGATATAGAGTCACTCGCTGGTGAGAAAATCCAGAAGGTCTTAAGTAGTGCTCCTGGAAACGATGCAGAGATTGGCGGACTTAAAATTGTTACAAAAAATGGCTGGGTGGCAATGCGTCCATCTGGAACCGAGGATATATATAAGATATATGCAGAGAGTTTTATCTCAAGCGAGCATTTATCACAAATTCAAAAAGAGGCTCAGGCTATTATGCAAGAGCTGTTTAAGACTCTATAATGAAGATACTTTTTGCTTCAAGTGAGATGTTTCCCTATGCTAAGAGCGGTGGTTTAGCAGATGTTGCCGCCTCACTTCCAAAATCACTAGCAGAGTTTGTAGATATATCGACTCTTATACCATTTTATGGTTTTATGAAAAAAGAGGGCTTAGTACTTGTGTTTAGTGATAAGATTAACTTAGGCGGAGTCTCTTATGGGTTAAAATTTTATAAAAAAGATAACACAACTACATATTTTGTGCAAGCTCCACTACTTAGTGATACACAAAATCTTTATGCAGATGAGTCGGGAGATTATGCAAACAATAATTTGCGTTTTGGTGTTTTTTGTAAAGCAATAGTAGTTTTAGCAAAAAAATTAGATGTAGATATCTTGCATCTAAATGATTGGCACACAGCTCTTAGCTCGCTTTATCTAAAAGAAAAAAAATCAAAAATCAAAACTGTGTTAACTATTCATAACCTTGCATATCAAGGAATTTACAGTAAAAGTTCATTAAAAAAACTCTCTATAGATAAAAAATACTTTAATGTTGATGGAGTAGAGTTTTATGACAAGGTTAATTTTTTAAAAGCTGGTATAGCCTATAGTGATGCTATCACGACTGTTAGTCCAACTTATGCAAAAGAGATTTTAACACAAGAGTTTGGATGCGGTCTTGAAGGTTTTTTAGAACTTCATAAAGATAAACTCTATGGAATATTAAATGGCATAGATAAGACTCTGTTTAATCCAAAAACTGATGAGAGTCTGTATAAAAAATATGATTATAGTAGCTTAGATAAAAAAGAAGAAAATAAAAAAGCTTTTTTAAAAAACTCCTCTTTAAAAAATCCAAAACTCCCACTTTTTGTTATGGTAACCCGTCTGGTTGAGCAAAAAGGTATAGATTTAGTCATAGAGTCGCTAAAAAAAATATTGTCAAAAGAGTTAAATCTATTTGTAGTGGGAGAGGGAAGTGCAGAGTTTGCAGTCAAGCTTGAGAAGTTTTCAAGTAAGTATGAAAACTTTGAGTTTACCAATATCTATAATGAGGAGTTGTCTCACAGGATTTATGCTGCTGCAGATTTTTTACTAATGCCATCAAGATTTGAGCCATGTGGACTAAGCCAAATGATTTCAATGAGTTATGGAACCCTGCCTATTGTTCATGAAATAGGCGGACTAAAAGATAGTGTTAAGGATGGAGTTGATGGGATTATATTTAAAGAGGAGAGTAAAAAAGATTTACTAAGAGCTGTCAAAAGAGCCATAAAACTCAAAAAAAATAGTGAAAAATTTGACTCCATGAGAATAACTGCTATGAAAAAAGATCTCTCATTTACTAAGAGTACACTTAAGTATATAGAGCTTTATAAAAAGACTTTAGGATGACTTTAGTTATAGATGCAGGTGGTACACACCTTCGTGCTGAGATTTATAGAGAAGATAAACTACTCAAAAAGTTAAATGAAAAAAGTTCGGCTGTAGGATTAGCATCGTGGATTGAGACAATAATCAAAGAGTATAGTGATGTAAAAACTATTTGCATCTCTTATGCAGGTCAAGTAAAAAATGGAGTTATAATTTCTGCTCCAAATATCAAAGTAGATATACATGAGATAAAAGAGTATTTTAAAGAGAAGTATGAGATTGGACTTTTTATAGAGAATGATTTAAATTGTGCAGTTCTAGCGGAGGGTACTTATCTTAAAGAAGAAGATATTTGTGCCGTCTACGTTGGAACTGGTCTTGGCCTTGGAGTTGTTAGTTCAGGAAATCTCATAACGGGCTTTAGTGGAGTGGCAACAGAGTTAGGACATATACCATATAAAGAAGCTCCTTTTGAATGTGGATGCGGTAAAGACAACTGCATTGAACTCTTTGCATCAGGTTCAGCTTTAGCTAAATGGAAAAAACATAAAAATATAGATAGTAAACTAACTCTACAAGAGTTAAAAGAAACTCCAGAGTTTAGTGAAATATACGAAGAGTTTGAACTTGCACTGCTTTATGCAATCTCAACTGCCATAACACTTTTTAATCCAAAAGTTGTAGTTTTAGGTGGTGGAATCATAGAGTCAAATCCAAAACTTGAGAGTATAATAGCTTCAAAGATAAAAAACTATGCTATGCCAGTTGCACTTGATGGTGTGAAGATAATGACAACAAAACTAAAAAATGCACCAACTATCGGTGCTTTAATGCTAAGGGATTCAAAATGAGTAATAAAAATTTAAATATACTATTTGTAGCATCAGAGGTTGTCCCATACGCTAAAACTGGTGGCCTAGCAGATGTTGCAGGAGCACTTCCAAAAGCTATAAAAGAGTTGGGACATAACATCATAGTTGTGATGCCAAGATATTACCAAATAGACACAGCAAATCTAACAAAACTACAAGAGCCTTTGGGTGTTCCTATGGGTGTGATGGGTGAGTTTTGGGCGGGCGTTTATACAACTATGATGCCCAATAGCAAGGTGCCAATATATTTTATAGACTATGAAGAGTATTTTGGTAGAAGTAAGCTTTATGAGGATGGGGACGGAAATGCATATAAAGATAATGACAACCGTTTTATATTTTTCTCTAAAGCAGTTCTTCAACTCTCTAAGATGCTAAACTTTGCTCCAGATATAGTTCATGCAAATGATTGGCACACTGCAACTATTCCACTTCTTATGAGAACTAGGTTTGTTCATGATTTTGCACATACTAAATCAGTTCTAACTATACACAATCTACAGCATCAAGGTCACTTTTTTAAAGGCGCTGTAGATGTTTTAGAGGTTGGTTGGGAGTATTTTAATGCACATGATTTAGAGAGTAATGATGGAGTAAACTTCTTAAAAGGCGGAATATCAAGAGCAGATGCAGTGACAACTGTTTCTAAAAAATATGCACAAGAGATTCAAACTCAAGAGTTTGGTTTTGGACTTGAACATCATATGCAAGCTCACGCACATAAGATATATGGCATCTTAAATGGTGTGGATTATGATGAGTGGAATCCAGCTGTAGATAAACTCATTGCTAAGAAGTATGACGTGGATGATATGAGTGGCAAGGCTGTGTGCAAGCGAGATATTCAAAAGCACTTTGGATTTGAACTTAGAGAAGATGTAGCTTTGATAGGTTTTGTTGGAAGATTTGTAGAGCAAAAAGGTATAGCTATGATAGCTTCCATCCTTAACTCTATACTAGATTTTGATGTTCAAATAGTTGTGCTTGGAACTGGTGAGAAGTGGGCAGAAGACTTCTTTAGCACGACTTCTTATTATCGTCCAAACTTTGCTGTGCATGTTGGCTATTCAGATGCACTAGCTCACAAGATAGAAGCGGCAAGTGATATGTTTTTGATGCCCTCACTCTTTGAGCCATGTGGATTAAACCAAATCTATAGTCTTAGATATGGAACCTTGCCGATAGTCAGAGCTACAGGTGGTTTGGATGATACTATCCATAACTATGATGAGTTTCATGAGAGTGGGAACGGCTTTAAGTTTTACGAAGCATCTAATGACGCACTTTATCACACTATAAAATGGGCATTAGATGTTTACTATAACTCTTCTGACTCATTTCTTGCTATGCAAAAGAGAGCTATGAGAGAGTATTTTGGTTGGGATAGTGCGGCTTTAGAGTATGTAGATATTTATAAAAATATACTAGGAAGATAAGATGAACTATGATATGTTTTACGATGTGACTCTCTTTAGTGACTTGGATATTTATCTCTTTAAAGAGGGAACTCACTCAAAACTCTACAATCATCTAGGTGCGCATCTATATACAAGAGATGGAGTAGAAGGCACATACTTCTCTCTCTGGGCTCCAAATGCAAATAGTGTCTCAGTTAGAGGGGATTTTAACTCTTATGATATACACTCTCATCCACTAAAACAAAGAGATGATGAGTCTGGGATCTGGGAGGGATTTATCTCTAATGTTGAAGAGGACATGACATATAAGTACCATATAAGCTCAGGTTCTGAAAATGCAAATCCAGACAAAGCTGACCCCTTTGCTTTTTGCTCTGAGGTAGCACCTGCCTCAGCTTCAAAGGTTTATGAGCTTGATGGATATAAGTGGGATGATAAAAAATGGATGAAAAAAAGAGCAAAAAACAACTCTCATAAAGCACCTATCTCTATCTACGAGGTTCATTTAGGTTCTTGGAGAAGAAAAGTACAAGAGGATAATCGCTACTTAACTTATGTAGAGTCCGCAAAAGAGTTAGCACTTTATTTAAAAGAGATGAATTTTACTCATGTGGAACTTCTACCAATTACAGAGTTTCCATTTAAAGGCTCTTGGGGTTATCAAGTAACAGGCTACTTTGCACCAACAGCTAGATTTGGCACACCTCATGAGTTTATGCAGCTTGTAGATATTATGCATGAGCATGATATCGGGGTTATCTTAGACTGGGTGCCATCACACTTTGTGACAGATGGGCATGGTCTTATGAACTTCGATGGAACTTGTCTTTATGAACATGAAGACCCTAGAAAGGGTTATCATCCTGAGTGGAAGAGTGCTATCTTTAACTACGATAGAAACGAGGTTCGTGCTTTTTTGATAAGTTCGGCAATATTTTGGCTTGAGAAATACCACATAGATGGCATAAGAGTAGATGCGGTTGCTTCTATGCTCTACTTAAACTATGCAAGAAAAGATGGAGAGTGGGTGCCAAATGAAGATGGTAGTAATGTAAATCGTGGAGCAGTTAAGTTTTTAGAGCAGTTAAATGTGAGAGCTTATGGAGAGTTTAGCGATATTATGATGATTGCAGAAGAGTCTACAAACTACTCAAAAGTATGCGGAGCTGTGAGTGATGGCGGGCTAGGGTTTGGTTACAAGTGGAATATGGGCTGGATGCATGATATTTTAAAATACATGAAGCTTGACCCTATCTATAGAGAGCATCATCATAAAGATTTGACATTTAGTTTTGTCTATATGTTCAATGAAAACTATGTACTTCCACTTAGCCACGATGAAGTTGTTCATATGAAAGGTTCTTTGATAAACAAGATGCCCGGAGATAACTATAAAAAGTTTGCAAACCTAAGAGCACTTTACTCTTTGATGATGTCTCATCCTGGGAAAAAACTACTCTTTATGGGTGGAGAGTTTGCACAGTTTGCGGAGTGGGATTATGAGAGAAGCCTAGATTGGCATCTACTAGAGTATAAAGAGCATAAGGGGGTGCAAAACACTGTAAAAGAGTTAAATAGGCTCTATAAAATAGAGTCATCACTGCATCTTAATGATGTTGAAGAAAATGGTTTTGAGTGGATAGATGAGAATGACTATCAGGCCAACGTTATCTCATTTATCAGGTTTGGTACAAAAAAAACAAAACCTATCATCATAGTATGTAATTTTTCAGACAAAGAGCACATAGGTTACAACTTAGGCGTACCAACAAAAGGGACATACAAAGAGGTCTTTAGCTCAAACAATGAAGAGTTTGGTGGCTATGGTTCAGCAAATACAACTCCTATAAAATCACGAAAAGAGAGTTGTCATGGAAGAGAAAACATGATAAAAATCAACCTTGCATCACTGAGTGTTAGTTATTTTAAGAGATGCTAAATTAAAAAGCATAATCATTTTTTTACAAATAAGGTAAAATATTTTTTACTCTATTAATATTACTTTAACATTATTGTAAGTAAAATGCTTCTTAGACATTAGCCTATGGAATAGGTGTACATAGATGCCGAACTCTTTTTTTACGCACTCTTTGAACCTCTCATTTCATAAATAATTTTAAGGTTACTAAATGAACAATCAATATAGATTGACCAAGTTCGTTCAAGCAGCTGGTTGAGCAGCAAAGATGGGTCCGGGGGATCTAAAACATAGTGTTTGTTCACTCATTCCAGATGATAAAAATGTTCTTGTAGGTTTTGAAAACTCTGAAGATGCTTGTGTATATAAACTGCACGACGACGAGGCTCTTGTGCAGACTCTCGACTTTATAACGCCTGTGGTGGATGACCCATTTATCTATGGCAAGATAGCTGCTGCAAACTCGCTCTCAGATATCTTTGCAATGGGAGCTGAGGTTAAAACGGCTCTAAATATAGTAGGTTTTGATAGTACAAATCACACTAAAGAAGTCTTAGTAGAGATATTAAAAGGTGGAAATGAGAAGATAAAAGAGTGTGGTGGAGTCCTTATGGGTGGTCACACGATAGAGTCGCCTGAGATGTACTACGGACTTAGTGTAACTGGGCTGATTCATCCAGATAAGATTTTAAGAAACAACACTCCAAAGATAGGGCATGTTTTAGTTCTTACAAAGCCCATCGGTATGGGGATTTTAACTACAGCTATAAAGAGAGATTTGCTAAGTGAGCCAACCATGCTTGAGGCTATAAAGGTGATGCAAGAGTTAAACTATAAAGCGTCAAAGCTTCTTCGTGGATTTAATGTGAGTGCTTGTACTGATGTGACAGGTTTTGGGCTTTTAGGTCATGCTTTGGAATCTACAAACGATGGAGTTGCTATAAAGATAGATGCAAGAGAGGTTCCAATAATGGCTGATGCAATTGCCTTGTCACTTGAGGGTGTAGTGCCTGGTGGAACTAAGAAAAACATGGCTTACTTACAAGACAAAGTCACATTTGCTAAGAGTGCAGAGCATCTTCGCTTGATGCTCTGTGATGCGCAGACTTCTGGCGGTCTTTTAGTCTCGATGGATGAGCGAGATGCAAAAGAGTATATAAAGATGATAGAAGAGTATAGTTTTGGATATGCGAGAATCATTGGAAGTGTAGAGCCAAGAGGCGATAGAGCTATTGAAGTTTTTTAACTTTGGTGAGAAGGCGAAGGAATCGAACCTCCCGAGGCTTTGTCAGCAAAACCTCCATCAGGGTTGAAGCCTGTGGCGTCCACCAGGATCACATGCCCCCCAAAGTAGAAGTGAAGCTTACATCACAAAGTATAAAACCAAGATAAAAGGGTAAAAATGTTTTTACTAAAATCAATCCCTAAAGTTGACAAATTTATAGCTAAGAAAGAGTTTAAAACACTAGGAAGCGCTTTAGTTATGAGTTTGACCAAAGAGTTGCTTAGTGAGTTAAGAGAAAATATACTAAATGGGAGAGTCACTACTTTTAGTGAAGATGAGCTAGTAAAAGAACTTCTACAGAGATACACAGAACTTACCAAGCCATCACTTCAAACACTAATCAACGCAACTGGCATCATAGTCCATACAAACCTTGGAAGAAGTCTTATAGATGCAGATGCCTTTGATAGAGTAAAAGAGCTTATGACAAACTACAATAACCTTGAATTTAACTTAGAGAGCGGTAAACGAGGGGAGAGATACTCTCTTATCTCAAAGAGTGTTTGCTCCCTTTTAGGATGCGAAGATGTACTTATTGTAAATAACAACGCAAGTGCAGTTTTTCTTATCTTAAACACCTTTGCAAGGAAAAAAGAGGTAGTAGTTAGTCGTGGGGAGTTGGTTGAGATTGGTGGTAGTTTTAGAGTCCCTGATGTGATGAAACAAAGCGGCGCAAAGCTTGTTGAAGTGGGAACTACAAACAAAACTCATCTCTATGACTACGAAGATGCTATAGGTAAAAAAACCTCTATGCTTATGAAAGTTCACAAGTCAAACTATAGCATTGAGGGTTTTAGCTCAGATGTAGAGTTTGGTGAGATTGTAAAGCTAGCATGTGAAAAAGGTCTAATTGATTATTATGATATGGGAAGTGGACATCTTTTTGACCTGCCTTACGGGCTTGATGAGCCATCAGTTTTGGACTTTATGAAGCTAAATCCATCACTACTAAGTTTCTCAGGGGATAAGCTTTTAGGAAGTGTTCAAGCTGGCATTATAGTTGGTAAGAAAAAATATATAGATATGTTGAAAAAGAATCAACTCCTTAGAATGTTAAGAGTAGATAAACTCACTTTAGCACTGCTAGAAGAGAGTTTTAAAGCGATTTTACTGGGTAATAAAGAGCAGATTCCAACTGCAAGAATGCTCTTTCGCTCAACCGATGAGCTAAGAGAAGATGCCATGCAAGTTCAACAAAAGCTTAAAAAAAATATAAAAACTAATATAGTAGATACAAAAACTCTTATCGGTGGTGGAACTACTCCAAACAAAACCATCCCAAGTGTAGCCTTAGTTATAGAATCAAAAAATATAAAAGTTAAAAAACTTCAAAAACTCTTTCGCCAAAAATCAATCATCGGCCGCATCGAAGATGATGAGTTTTTGCTTGATTTTAGAACCATACAAAAAACACAGCTCCAACAAGTAGTAGATGCTATAGATGAGATTACAGATGTCTAACTTAATCATAGGAACTTGCGGACATATAGATCATGGTAAAACCTCACTCATTAAGGCACTTAACGGCTTTGATGGAGATAGTACAAAAGAGGAAAAACAGAGAGGCATCACTATAGATTTGAGCTTCTCAAATATCACAAAGCTTGAGAAAAACATTGCCTTTATAGATGTCCCAGGTCATGAGAGACTTGTAAAAAACATGATAGCTGGGGCTTTTGGCTTTGACTGCGTGCTCATTGTTGTGAGTGCATCTGAGGGGATAAAACCGCAAACTATAGAGCATCTTGAGATTTTAAAACTCCTTGGTGTTAGAGATGCTGTTTTGGTTTTAAGCAAAGCTGACCTTATAAGTAAAGAGGAATTGCAGATAAAACTTATAGATATAGAGGGGTTTGTTGCATCTTATGAGTTTGATATAAAGTTTACTATGGGCGCTTCTATATTTCAAGAGGAGACAATAGAAGAGTTAAGAGATAGACTTTTTAAACTTGAAGCTAGCTCAAAACAAGAGGAGAACTTCTTTAGATACTATGTTGATAGGGCCTTTAGCCTAAAGGGTGCTGGAACTGTTGTAACTGGGAGTATTTTGGGTAAACCTATAGCGGTAGATGAGAAGCTCTTCATTTGTGATCTGCAAAAAGAGATAAAGGTAAAAAATCTACAAGTTCACGAGAGAGATGTAGAAGTCGCAAGTATCTCAAATAGAGCTGCTATAAATATAAGTGGTTTGGATGCTAAAAGTGTGCAAAGAGGTTTTCTCATAAGTAAAAAAGGATATCTTAGAGGTTTTAAATCCATAGATATCTCATTTAACGCAATATCTGACAAGGCACTGCATCACAACAGAGCCTACTCCATCTTTATAGGCTCAAAAAAACTAAATGCTAAGGTTTTACTCTTTAGCTCAGAGGACTCACTTCAAAGCGGATATGCAAATATCAAGAGTGATGAGGATATCTTTAGCATCTTTGGTGAAAAAATTATTATCCGTGATGGTAATGAGAGTGTGGCTGGTGGAGTTGTGTTAAACCCTATCAATGATCCGATGAAAAAACAGCAAAAACTTCTTCTGCTTGAGGCGCTCTATAAAAAAGATATAGCAAAAGCTTATGAGATTTTAACCGAAGTACATAAAAAAGGCTTGGGTTTAATCTCTTCAGCTCAAAGATTTGCACTCTCTCACTCTAATGCATTAAAGACCGCAAAAGAGCTAAAAAACTCTTTCATTGATGAAAAAGAGCTTGTTATCTACCCACTCTCTACAAAAGAGATAATCTATAAAAATATAAAGGGAATCTACACAAAAAACCAATACGCACTACTCTCAAACTCATCCATAAAACTCCGCCTAAAGTGGGCAAGTGAGGGCTTTATACAAGTGGTTTTAGATGAGCTAGAAGAGGAGAGCTTTTTGATTAAAGATGCAAATCTTTATAGAAGTAGCCAGATAAAAGAGGACTTTACTAGCTCACTCTTAAACATTGTCTTAGAGCGACTTGAAAAAGAGTCCCTTGCTCCTACAGCTCCTTACAACATTTACGATGATTTAAACTTAGATAGAAAGATGGGTGATGACATACTAAAGAGTCTTTGTGCAAAAAAACAGGTCATAAGACTGCAACACAATATTTTTATACATCACCAAAGTCTAGCAATGATGGTAGATGCCATGAGGGGCATTATCAAAAAAGAGGGTTATATAGATATCGCAAATCTAAAAGAGAAGTACGATCTAAGTAGAAAGTATCTAATAGCATACTTAGAGTATCTAGACAATTTTTCAGACATCACAAGAGATGCAAATAAAAGGATGCTTTTAAATATAGATATAATATCACATGAAAATAAAAATCTTTTTTAAAAATGTAAACAATGTCTAGTAGTGATTTTAAGTCTATAGTTTTAAACTCTACACCGCTTATTGATGTTCGTGCTCCTATAGAGTTTGAAAAAGGCACATTTAAGAGTGCTGTAAATCTGCCACTTATTAGTGATAAAGAGAGACAAATAGTAGGCATCTGCTATAAACAACATGGTAATAGTGAAGCTATAAAACTAGGGCATAAGCTTGTTAGCGGTGCTGTAAAAGAGGAGCGTATTAAAGCTTGGTTGGATTTTATAAAACAAAGCCCAGATGCTAGACTTTTTTGCTTTAGAGGTGGCGAGCGCTCTAAGATATCACAAGAGTGGCTAAAAGATGCAGGATGCAATATAAAGCGACTCAAAGGTGGATATAAAGCCTTTAGAAATTATCTTCTAGAGCAAACAGAAGAGTCTTGTACAAGGTTTAAGCCCATCATACTTGGGGGTTATACAGGTTCAGGCAAGACTATACTGCTAAAGGCTTTAGAAAACTCCATAGACCTGGAAGGTTTAGCAAACCATAGAGGCTCATCCTTTGGCAAAAAAATTACTCCTCAACCTTCGCAGATAGATTTTGAAAATAATTTGGCTTATGATCTTATACAAAAACTTGAAAAGGGTTTTAAAAATCTAGTTTTTGAAGATGAAGGTAATCGAGTGGGAAGCCTATTTATCCCAAAAAATATTGCAAACTATGTCTCACAAGCACCTCTTATCATACTTCAAACTCCCATAAAGAAGAGGATAGAGATAACTTTTGATGAGTATGTCATTGAAGCTCAAAAAATGTATGCTAGTGATTTAGAGCAGTGGAAGAGAGAGATGCTAGGAGCTATGCATAGAATAGAGAGAAGGCTCGGTAGCCAAAGACATAGAGAGGTCTGTAAGAGCTTTGAAGACGCTTTTGCAGAGCAGATGCGAAGTGGCTCATTAGAAGTGCATAAAGAGTGGATAGAGACTCTGCTAGTTGAGTATTATGACCCTATGTATGACTATCAAATCAAAAAACGAGCTAAACAAGTAGAGTTTAGAGGTTCATACCAAGAAGTTTTGGAATATTTAGCTACTCTTTAGCACTGACTCTATTTCTACCGCTGTTTTTTGCGATATAAAGGGCATCATCGGCCCTTTTTAAAGCTTTTTCGATATCTGGTTCATTTTCTACATCTATTTGAGCTACACCTATACTTACTGTAAAGTTGAAATCTTCATCTTTTGGAGAGATAAGAGTAAAAGACTCTACTTGTTTTCGCAACTTCTCAGCTAAGAGAGTAGCGTCTTGGAGTGCTGTATTTGGTAGAAGTATCACAAATTCTTCGCCTCCGTATCTACAAACTATGTCACTTTTTCTTTGACTATCAAGTAGAAGCCGTGATAGATTTATCAGTACTTCATCACCAAACTGATGTCCAAAAGTATCGTTTACTCTTTTAAATCTATCGATATCTATCATAAGAATAGAGAGGTTCTTCTTCTCTCTTTTGGAGATATATAGCACTTCTTGAGATATCTCAGTAAAGTATCTTCTATTGTATAATTTAGTCATAGGATCAGTTGAGGCTAAGAGTTTCAACTCAATTTGTTTGAGTTTTTCTTCTTCTTTTTCTTGTTCCATTATTTTAAATTTATATGCAACCAAATAAGAAAGAAGTAGTGCTTCTATGATAAGCCCAATACTTGTGCCATGAGAAGATACATAGTTATAGCCTACAAAGCCAATGAAATATAAAAGAGCATAAACACTAAAAATCAAATAAAATGTATGAGCAAATAGAAATATTTTTATGAGTTTATCACCTTTTATGTAGAGACTAATACTAATCCACATAAAAAGGACAAGGGCATAACTAAGGGATAAAACGATAATCTCTAAGGCACTAGTAAAATTTATGAGTCCATAGACAAAGTTTGATAGAGATACAACTATAATGCTAGATAATTGTCAAGCGCAATGGGAGTGTTAGAAATTTCGTGTCAGTTTGATAAAATAC